>JBBABK010000156.1:0-5307 GCA_041657685.1 Phycisphaerae bacterium
GGGAAGATTTTTAGTGAACTTCGGGAGAGGTCGGATACTGACGGTAAGATTGTTTTTTTAGCGTCGATAGAAGAGCTAAATTCGAATTTGACTAACCGGATTGAAAAAGCCGAGCTGCTGGCGAGTGAAATTAAAAAGAGCGCGCTGAAAGACGAGATGGAGATTGTTCTACCGCTGGCGTTTAAGCTGCGGCGGCTGGGACTGGCCGAGGCGTACAATAATTTGTTAGTGTCGAACCCGGCGGCGAAGATTTTTGCGGGCAGAATTACGCTCGAATGGCTCGAAGCCGGCAATGAACCGGCCAATCTTCTTGACGCATCTCTTGCGGCTGAGGCTGCGTTATTGAGCGGGCCTGAGGAGCATAAGGAATTATTGCTGAAGCTCGCGGGTGAAAATGTTTCGGCAAGTCCGGTTGTGGATTACGCGGCGGCTGTGACTTTGATTGACAGTCCTGATGCGTCGGAGCAGGCGATATTTCTTTTGATGCGGGCGAGTGAAGTGCTCGATAAGCAATCTGCCGACGTGCTCGGATTAAACAGTGAGCAGATTTCGGCACTGGCGGCAAAGCTGGCGTATCGTGAATTTGTTCGTGAGCCGAACCAGTGTGAAACGGCGAATGCAGCGTTCGAGAATTATTTCAGAAATGCCGGAAAATCGCCCGACGCAAATCTCGCGTACGTTTATACGCAGGTGCTGGTGCTTTGCGGACACAATGAAAGGGCTGTGGAGGTATTGAAAGAGATTCCGGCTTCGGCGGGGCAATTATATTCGCGTGCGCAGCTCGATTTGATGATTGCAGGGTTTGCGGCCGGTCAGGGCGGCTCGATAACGGACAGGGCGAGCAACGCGGAACGATTTTATGAATATTTGAAAGATGCTGATGACTGCATTTATTCCGGTGCGGCGGAGAGGATGATTGGTGATTATCTCGAAGACATAGAAGAGATGCGGGATGATGAACAAAGTTATAATAGTACGGTAAATTTTTCGAAGAAAATCGCGAGATTAATTTATGACTGTACGGCGGATTGTAGAAGCGCAGCTTTATTGACGGAGTTTACCGCTCTTGATACAAGTTCGAACGATAACGAGCTTGCGGATGCAAATGAAATTTTGAGCGGCGTGCAATGCGATGAAAATCCGGATGCGATTCGCGCGAAAGCGAGGCTGGCGCAACGAATGGGAGATTTTGCCGAGGCGGCAAGGTTGTGGGCGAGGGCTGCACAGGTTTATGAATTTGCGCAGCAGCAGGAACGGCCTTGGCAGTGGTGGCGGGCGAAATATGAACAACTGGAATGTGCGGCGGGGGCCGGCGAGGATAAAGAGCAAATCAGGCACGCGATTGAAGTGATGATTGGCAGTTATAATGATATACCGGCTATGTGGGATAAAAAACTGAAATTGCTTGCCAAACGACTGGATTAAGCGGTTTTGTCAAAGGTCTTGCTAAAGCGGCAGAAGTGCAGTAAAATGCGTTTTTAAATTGATTTTAGCCGGGTAGTGATATGACCAAGGATACTAATAAAACCAAGAGCAAGGCAATATGCAGTTTTTGCGGGCGGGCGTCGACACAGACCGACACTTTTATCGAGGGGCCTAACAAGGTTTATATCTGCCCGGACTGTGTGGATTTGTGTCACAATATAATTACGCAGAATCGCAAGCGTCTCAGCGGGCCGAAGATGACTCGCGAGCGGATGCCCCGGCCGAGACAGATAAAGGAATATCTCGACCAGTACGTCATCGGGCAGGACCACGCCAAGAAGTATTTGGCGGTGGCGGTGCACAATCATTACAAACGGCTGATGCACAGTGACAGTGAGGAGCGCGACATCGAGCTGGATAAATCGAATGTGCTGCTCATCGGGCCGACGGGTTCGGGTAAGACGCTGCTGGCGCGGACGCTGGCGACTTTTCTGGAGGTGCCGTTCGCGATTTGTGACGCAACGACTGTAACCGAGGCGGGGTACGTGGGCGAGGACGTGGAGAATTTTCTGCTGCGGCTGATACAGGCGGCGGATTTCGATATCGAAGCGGCACAGCGTGGAATCGTTTATATAGATGAGATCGATAAGGTCGGCAAGACTTCGCAGAACGTGTCGATAACGCGGGATGTTTCGGGCGAAGGCGTTCAGCAGGCATTATTAAAAATGCTCGAAGGGACGATTGCGAACGTTCCGCCTCAGGGCGGAAGAAAGCATCCGGAGCAGTCATACCTGCAAATCGACACTTCGCATATACTTTTTATCTGCGGCGGGACTTTTGTCGGGCTGGATAATATCGTCAAGAAACGGCTCGGCAAAAAGATGATTGGTTTCGATTCGGAGCTTTCGCAGGCGTCCGACGACAAGAGCGAATACAGTGACATCATCAGCCAGGTGGTTCCCGAAGATATTATCGAGTACGGTATGATACCGGAAATGGTCGGACGGCTGCCGGTCATCGCGACGCTGCGTGCACTGGACGAAAAGGCGCTGATTGATATTCTTACTATGCCCAAGAACGCGTTGATTCGGCAGTACCAGCGGTTTTTCGAAATGGATGATGCGGAACTGGAATTTACCGAAGGCGCTCTGCGGTCGCTGGCTCGCAGGGCGCTGACGCGCGATACCGGTGCGCGTGCGCTGCGTGCGATTACCGAAGAATTGATGGTGGATTTGATGTACCAATTGCCGGATGAACCAAAGGGCAGCAGGTACGTTATATCCAAAGAAATCGTCGAAGGCAAAGAATCGCTGTTCAGCAGCGCGCAGAAGAAAAAAGAATCCGCGTAACAAATTATCCCCTAATCCTGACGAGGCTCGGGCTGCGCCAATGCTGCAAGCCGTAATCGGTTCGCAGAACTGTTGGCAGCGGCGGCGAGGGCGTATTGAGCGTCAGAATAATTTATGTTTTTATCAATCCGAAGGACGACTATTTTCTCATCGGGCGGCAGGTTTTTAAGATGTTGGTCGAGTGATTTTTGCATAACCTGCATCAATTCGTTTTTGTCCCGGCAGTTTATTGTTTGGCCGGCAATGGAAATAACAGGTTTGCCGGAATCATCAGCGATAATTGTAATGGTCGCGGGCCAGGGCTGATTGTCTTCGAGAGCTTGTGCGAAATCACAATTATCAGGAAGATTTATAATCGAATCATCCGGGCCGATGAACTGAAACACGATGACGAAAAAAATTATCAGCAGAAAGACGATATCAATCACCGGCGTCATATTGAACGACAGTTCTTTTTTTTCGAAGCGTTCGTTTATTCGGAAATTCAATTTTGTTTTCCCTGCAGGCTTGCTGCGTCCGGTGATTTAGGTTGTGAGTTTTGAGACGAAACAATCGGGATTTTTTTGAATTTAAGCTCGCCCGCAGCAGGATGGCCGTCTTTCAATGAGTCGCGCAGCAGCGGCATCAGGTTCTGGCTTTGTGTCACGGCGTCGCTGACGAGAGCTTCGATGCGATTTCGAAAAATTCCGTGCATTGCGAGTGCGGGTATGGCGATGAACAATCCCCAGAAGGTTGTCACCAGTGCTATGCCGATGCCGTCGGCAAGCTGTGCGGGCTGGGGCTGGCCGCCGGCGGAGACGATTGCGTTAAACAGTTTAATCATTCCGAAGACGGTTCCGAACAGTCCGACCATCGGCGAGACCGCGCCGATTAAATTGAGCCATTCGATTTTTCGAAGCAGCATACCGGCCTGGTCCTGGAGCGATTCCTGTATGGAGCTTTTCATTGTGAACCAGTCGCCTTTGCTTTTTTCGAGTCCGTCGCGAATAGCGACGCTGACGAGGTCGGCTCGTTGGGCGAGTGACAACAGCAGGCCAGCGGGGCCGGCTGTGTCGATTTTATTTTTCAGCTGTTCGGGCGAGTCGCAACTCAGCAGTGATTTTTTGTTTATTTCCAGCAGGTGCTCGAAGATGAGGTACGCGGTTAAAAGGGACAGCGGAAACAGAACGAACCAGACGACGGGGCCTCCGGCGATGAAAAACTGCTGGAAGAAATTTTGCCTTTGTTCCGGGGCGGGCTGCGAGGAATCGAATTGCGGCGATACGCTTATTATGGCTGCGACTATAATTAAAATCGCGAGTAGCGCCAACGCCTTGAAAAGATTGTTCGGTTTCATAATTTTTTCTTCCGTTTAATCAGTCTGTTCGATGCAGGCAAATTGTCCGCCTGTGGATTGCGCAATGTTCTGCAAAAGTTTTTTATCGTCGCTGCCGGGCCAAAAGCCGATGGTGTTTACGGCGCAATCCGGCAGGGAGCTTTTTCTCGTTTCCATAATTTGTTTTCTGAATTGATATACGTCACCCTGTGCGAGTTCGAAGCCGTCAGTCAGAAACATAATAACCTGCGGTCCGAGGCCCGAATCATTTTTTATTTTGACGGCAAGGTCGAAGCCTGCAAGAGCGTTGGTTTTTCCCGAGGGTGTGACTGATTTGATAAACGCAAGTGCCTTGTTTTTGTCGTATTGCGAGGCCCTTGCGAGTTTGTCGCCTGCGAATGTTAATAATCTATCGTCGCCGAAGAATATGATTGTGAAATACTGGTTGGGGCGGAGTTCTGAGACGGAGCGGGCAAGCTCGGCTTTGACTTGTTCGAGCAGGCCTTTCATACTGCCGGAGCAGTCAACCAGGTAGCAAATCCTTTCACAATCAGATTCGCAAGAGAAGAATTCGACATTGTGAACCGAAGCACTTTGTTGAGACCAGGCGAATTGAGGACTGTCATTAGGTTTAACCGGAACTGTTTGATTATTAACGGGAGCCGTTTTTGAAATCAAAGTTTGTTCGTCGAGCGGCAGGTTCGAGCGAAGGGGAATTATGCTTGCGTCATTAATTTGCCTGACGCGGGGTTTGGGAACGACGGGGCTGTTGTTAATGATGCTTTTTATGCTCGCGAGACTCGGCCGGTCTGACTGGTTCGAATTTAATTCGGTCGGCTGGGGATAGAGCTGAGATGCGGCGAGGACGGAGAGGATGATAATATGAAATGCGACCGAAGCTACCGCGGCCCAGAGCCTGTATCGTCCGTGACTCAAGAACAAAACCCTCCGATGGTTTTAAAAGATAAAATCCGGTTTTAATCCGTTACAAGAACTTTCGATTCTCCGGGCATCAGCAAATCGTAAACGAGGATTACATCGCCGTTATACAGCCGGATGCAGCCTCTCGATTTTGCCGAGCCGATTTCGTGCGGGTCTTTTGTCCCGTGAATAGCAAAGCCTGTTCTGCCGACGGCGGCGCCTTCGAGGCCGTCGAGACTAATCCATCGCGAGCCTAACCGGTAATCCGGGCCGTCAGGCTTGTAAGTTTTTCCGGTG
>JBBABK010000157.1:0-4476 GCA_041657685.1 Phycisphaerae bacterium
GATACTACCAGCGTTTGCCTGAGTGCAAGCCAAGCAAGCTGATATGGAGCTACGACACAGCCTTCAAGACGAAGGCGGAGAACGACTACACAGCAAGCCAGCTATGGGGCAAGTTCGGCGGGGACTACTACCTGCTGGACTTTCACAAGGAGCGCATAGAGTTCCCCGCGTTGAAGGCAAGGGCGAAGGCAAGCTACAACTCACAGCCTAGACCTGATGCTTTGATTATTGAAGACAAGGCAAGCGGGCAAAGCCTAATACAGGAGCTTAGGCGTGATAGCCAAGTGCCTGTTATAGCCGTGAAGGTTGATAGCGATAAGGTTAGCCGATGCTACGCTGTAACGCCGCTGATAGAAGCAGGGCGGGTATTCTTGCCGTCACAGCATCCTAACCTGCAAGACTTCTTGCTTGAATGCACATCATTCCCGCTTGGGGCGCACGATGACCAAGTAGACGCAATGTCGCAGGCACTAGCATATTTGAAAGGCTCGGAGGTGTGGGTAGTATGAAGCTATACTATAACAAACGCGCAGCCTACAATATACCCGTCGAGGCATTGCCTGAGCGCGGAAGGGTATGCCTTGATATTGGGACGAACGAAGGCGCAATGGACTTCGTTACCGACGGCGAGCGTGTCTATCATTTGTATATTGATAGCGGCGGCAGCGGGTATCTAACTAGCATTCAAGAGTATTTATTCAAGACGATAATCCACAACGCGATTTGGGACTATCCCAACATTATCATCAGGACTGATGAGATTACAATACAGCATCGCGGCGGGAAGAAGGTGCTAACGCGCGGGTTTGTAACGCGCCAGGAAAGCCATTGCGTAGAAGACGAAGACGACTGCGATAGGGATTGTGATGAATGCGAACACTATGTTACGACTATCCGCAAGGAGCGCACCTGGCTAGACGAAGAAGGGCATCCCGAAAGTGTGAACTGGCTACTGCATAAACTAGTGAAGGACGCTTATTACAAGGCGGCTGATGATTACATAGAGTTAGCTTCTTATGCTTGCACCGCGCAGGCGGCGAAGGACATCAAAGGCGGAAAACTGGACAAGCTCAAACGGCTACGCGCATACCTAAACGGGGATTACTGTGGTGTGGTGTAGTATGATAACCAGCGAACGCAAAGCCACATTTACGCGCCGATTGAATAGGTTGAAGGCATTGTTACGCGCATGGACTAAAGCTTCTACGTTCGGCGGTAGAAATACCGAATGGATAGACGAGAAGGTTCACGACCCGAAGATGCTGACTAACTGCAACTGTCCAGCTTGCAGGCGTGATAAATACCGCAATCATCGTTCTAGCTTGAAGCGCGAGGTGGCTAATGAACTGGACTAATCCCTTCGCGCGTAAACCGAAAGCAAGCCCCATCCCCGAAGTGAAGGCTGACGCGCCCAAAGTGGGAATAGCAGACTTAACGCCTACACAGCTCAAGCAGCTAGTAGCGGCGCATATCATAGGGCTTGAGCCGTGGAGCTTCACGCAAGGCGTATCAGGATGCCAGAACGATGAGGAGCGGTATGAAGCGGCTAAGATAGAATGGCGCGGCATAGTCTACGCTTGCGAGGATGTAAGGGCTACAACGCTTGCGCTATGCAATTTTGAGCTAGTGGACAAGAAGGGCGAAGCGGTAGAGGAGCATCCGCTCTATGAGCTTCTAGCGCGTCCTAACAACTACCAAAGCGAATACGAGCTACGCAAGAATACTCAGGTGATGCTTGACCAATACGGCAACGCATTCTGGTATGTGGAGAAGCAGGGCGGCAAGCCGATAGCACTATACCCAATCGCGCCGCAGTATATGCGCGCAGTAACAGGCGGTAAGATACCCGCTATCACGCAATGGGTAAACGAAACACCGAATGTAGCACCGAAGGCATACGACGCTAGTGAGATAATCCACTTCAAGCATCCTAACCCCTATAACAGCATCTACGGCGCGAGCGTGATTATGCGCGCAGCGATGGAGGTAGACCAAGATGTTCTAATGAAGATGGCGAGCCTGGGGCTGTTGCAGAACAAGAGCATCCCCCCTATTGTGTTGAAGGCGCAAGCTAACACGGGCATAACGCAAGAGACGATGGAGCTTATGCTTGATAAGTGGAACGCGAAGTATAGAGGCGCAAGCAACACAGGCTTTGTAGCAGGCGTAGCTGAGGGCGTAGAGGTAGAAGTGCTAACGGGCATTGATATAACGCAACTGCTATACCTTGAAGGGCGCGAGTTCGGGCGCAAGGAGATATGCGCGATATTCCGAACCCCTGAAGCGATGCTCGGATATGTAAGCGATGCGAACCGCGCGAACATGACCGCGCTTGAATACATCTTCAAGACGCAGACAGTGAAGCCTTTAGCAAGGCAGTTCTGCGACACGATAGAAGCTAGATTACTGCCGATGTTTGGCGATAAGGGCTTGACCTGTGAGCTTGACCTTGAGATACCGCGTGATGATGTTCAGCACTTAGCGGAGATGACGGCGGGCTTTGAGCGCAACTGGTTCAATGCTGATGAATGCCGCGCCGAGCTGGGCTACACGCCTAAGACAGATGGCACAGGTGAGCAATACTTCATTAGCGCAGCGTTGATACCCGTAGAGCTTGCTATCAATCCCCCTGAGCCTGAGCCATATCTAATGCCTGGTGCTGAAGAAGAAGAACCCAAACCCGAAGAGGACGCAGCCAATGAGGATAACAAAGCTGTCGCGGATGCAGAAGCGGAAGTATCAAAGGGCGATAACACGAAGATATATCATCCTCGCAGCCTCTTCAAGACGGATATTTCGCGTGCAGCTCGCGCGACAGCTACGGATGCTCTAAGCCAAGCGTGGATTGAAGCGTATCACGCAAGGCTAGAGAAGTATCTAAGCGGGCAAAAGAAGCGTGTCCTGGCGGCTATCCGTGAAAGATACAAGGGCATTTATAGCGAAAACTTCATTTACAAAGACGACATGGAAGTCAGCAAGGAAGCAAACGACTTTGACCGCGTGCTAGAGGAGCTATTTGCGGGCGAGGATGAGAAGTTCGCCGAAGTTATGAAGCCGACGGCGACCAGGCTGATGATTGCCTTTGGCACGGCGGCAGTTCGCGACCTGAAGCCTGGTGCTAGTTATCGCATAGGGCGGATGCGCCAGTATGTAGCTGACGACCTGCTACATCGCAGCCAGATAATCAACAAGACAACTGCTCAGGAATTGCGCGCGCTAATCCAGCAAGCCTTTGACGAGGGCGATATAAACGCTACGGGCTTGGGTAGGCGCATCAGTGAATACTATGCGAATATGCCCGAAGGCAGAGCTAACACGATTGCACGAACGGAAGTGCATCGCAGCCAGTCACTAGCCAAGCATGACGGCTGGTTGCAGATGGGCGCGGTTGCGCGCGAGTGGATAACCTTCCCTGGCAATCGCGGGGAAGGAGAAGGTGATAGCGTAGGAGTTGAGGTTCACGCCTTTATTGACGGCAACCCCGATATGGCGGTTGCGCGCATGGGCGAGCCTTACGACCTGAACGGCTTTGTGACAATGGGGCCAGGACTTAGCGGCGACCCGTCTATGGACTGCAACTGCCGCTGTGACGAAGCCCCGATTACTGATGATGAGTATGTGCCACCTACAGAAGAGGAGCTTGACGCATACAGGGAGGAGATAGGCGAATGAACCCCAAGTATAACAGCGGCGACATCATAGAGAAAACCTACGTGGTGAAGTATTCGCAGGACGACGAAGGCGGATACACGACACTCAGCGGGATAGCAAGCACTGAGGCTATTGACCGCGTAGGTGATGAGGTTATTCAGGATTGGGATTGGGAGGAGTATCTAAAACAGAACCCCGTCCTGCTATACAACCACGATATGAACATGGTGATAGGGCACGCTACAGAACTAGCAAGCCCGCCCCTGCAATACAAGGCGGTTTGGGCTAGTGACGAGAACGAGCTGGCGCGCACTATCAAGGCTAATATCCGCGAAGGGCATTACACGGGCAAGCCTGGTGAAGCCCTTACATCGGTTCGTTTTAGAAGTGGCGAAGTAACCGAGACAGAGACTGGCTACAAGTTCGCTAAGAACAAGCTGATGGAGCTATCGGTTGTCTCTATGCCCGCTAACCTGGGCGCGCGCGCGCAAGCCAAAGGTGAAGGCGTAGTAGTGAAATGCGCGCACTGCCAACACGATACCCCCGCTCTAGCAGAGCCTAACGTAGACGCTGAGGCTGTAGATGAACCTTCGGCAAGACCCGAAGCTGCATCTGCGCTTTACCGCTGCCTGTCGGCTACGCTTGAGCTTATTCAGAAATACACGACCCTAAAGGGAGGTCACTAATGGAAGATGTAACATTGAAGGTTGAAGCGACTGACTTAGAGAAGCAGCTCGCAGAGACTAACGCAAAACTGAACAAACTGATTGACGCTGATAGCGCGGAGAAGGCTGCGGCTCTTGTGGCTGAGGACGCGAAGAAGGC
>JBBABK010000157.1:4486-5282 GCA_041657685.1 Phycisphaerae bacterium
GACGAAAAAGAAAAGACCGAAGTAACTGAAGACGAGCTGCTTGAGCAGGTGAAGGGCTTGACCGACACTGTATCAAAGCTCGTGGACGAGCGCAGCGCGGAGAAGGCTGCGGCTCTCGTGGCTGAGGACGCGAAGAAGGCTGTCGTCACCGACGTAAAAGAGCGGATGCCTGCGACGCTGTTTGTGGCTAAGGAACTTGGCGCGGATGTTCACGACATCATCTCCAAGCGCGCTTACGTCACAGACATCTACAACAAGCGGCATTACTACGACGACGAAGAGAAGGGCTATATGCACCTCTTCGGCAAGGCGATGCGCGCTAAAATCCACGAGAACAAGCAGGACTTTGACAAGTTCAAGGCTGCTATGGATAAGGCAGCTTTGCTGAGTTGCACTATCACGCAGAAGCAGCTCACCGAAACCGCTATCCCTGGCTCGCTGTGGGTCTATCAGGAACTACTGCCTACCTACCTGCGCGCGCGCGACGATGGCACTCCTTACGAGGTGTTCAATCAGGTAACGGTTGGACAAGACACAGGTAGGATGCCCTATGAACTTACCGTTCCTACCTTCACTTGGAAGGGCGAGAAGGAAAAGAAGGACGTTGTAGCGCCTACCGGCACGCAGCTCACATGGGACTTGAACTGGCTTGCGGGTATCATGCTCTATACCAACGACCTGCTTGAGGACGCTTACAGCGTTAACCTCACGCAGTATATGTTGGAGAGCGCGGCTCGCGGAATGCGTAACAGCATTTGGGCGGCAACCGCTGTCGGCACGGGCGCGGGACAGCCTA
>JBBABK010000158.1:0-5224 GCA_041657685.1 Phycisphaerae bacterium
CCTGCTCGTCCTCCCCGGCGACAAACCAATCCGCTCCAAAGGCGTCTTCGAACTGGAATCGGTCGGGCTGCTGCGTGTTATCAAACACCTCAACAGTCACCTGTTCGATTCCACCAAACCCGACGCCCTCGATGAGGTCTATCAATACTTCCCCGGCGCAGCAGTCTCGCCGTTCAAATACACCGAGCCGTCGCAGATGCAGCAGTACTATAAGATGGAAAAGAAAATTGCCGCCGGTGCGAAATTTCTCATCACTCAGGTCGGCTGGGACTGGGAAAAATCCCACGAGCTTTTCCGGTACGCCCGCGAAAATAATATCACCGTTCCAATTATCGGATACGTTTATATGCTCGCCAACAACAAGGTTCTCGAACGAATGCACGCCGTCGATGTCACCGGCTGCTTCGTCAGCGACGCGTTAATGGCCAAAGTAAAATCCGAATCACTCGACGACCATATCGACCGTGCCGCCCAGCAGGTCGTTATGTATAAACAGATGGGAGCGGCTGGCGTCGATATCGGCGGCGTTCACGATTTTGACACCTTTGCGAGAATTCTCGACCGCGCCGCCGAAATCGGCTCCGACTGGGAAAAGCATAAAGACGAACTCCACTGGCCTCTTGAAGGCGGCTGGTATCTTTATAACGAAGCAGGCAAACGTGTCCCGCTCTCCAAACCGCGAAAGAAAATCAAACAGTGCATATTCAACGGCTTTCACGGTATGCTGTTCGACAAAGACCGTCTCGGATTTCGCGTCTTTCGCCGGACGATGAAGCTGCTCGGCACCGAAAAAGGCAAGGGCTTCTGCTATAAATCGTTCTTCACCTTCGAAAAGGCGTTCAAATACGCGATGTTCAACTGCGCCGAATGCGGCGATTGCTACTTGCCCGAAAACTTCAGCATCTGTACAATCGGCGACTGTGAAAAGGGTATGGACAACGCGCCCTGCGGCGACTCGACCGCCGACGGAAGATGCGGCAACAATCTCGACATTATGTGCGTCGGCGAAAAGATTTATAACTGTGCCGCCGCCCAGGGCAAGCGCGAAATACTGCGCCGAAGGATTAATCCTTCGCGAAATCCAGCCCTCGAGCACACAGCGTCGATTTTGAATTACTTGTTCGAAAAGGACCATACAATGCCTCATCCGTTCATAAGCATCGGCGAATCCGTTCACGCCTCGATACCAAAGACCCGCCAAATCATGCGCGAGCTTGACGCGCTGGGCCCTGGCGCATACGAGACCGATTCGCCGCAGCTCGATTATATGAAAGCGCTCATTACGTCGCAGGCCGCAGATGGTTCCGATTATATCGCCGTCAACGCCGATGATTTCGGTGACACCGACCCGAACGCCGCGGTCGAAATTATGAAACAATACGTAAAGCTCGTTCGCAAATTCGGCGACGGCGTGCCCGTCTGCGTGGACAGCAGCAATGACAACGTGCTGATTGCGGGCCTGAAGGAATGGTACGACACCGATGAGCCGGTAAAACCGCCGATGCTGAATTCCGTCAAGACCTATACGATGCACAACGTCCTGCCGCTCAAAAAGCATTTCGACTTCGTCTTCATCGGCCTGTTGATGAGCGAGGACAAACCGACAGGCCCCGGCGGCTCTCATTCCATCGACGAACTGTACAATCTCGCAAAACAAATCTTCGACGCCGCCACCCGCCAATATGGCTTTGAGCCGAATGAAATTTTCTTCGATTCCACCGTCTTCCCGCTGGCCATCGATATGCCGATGCAGCCCGGCGTGCCCGGCTACACGTACCGCGCGTTCGAGACGATGAAGAAAATCAAAGCCGACGCCAAGATGAAGGGCGTGCATTGCTCGCTCGGCGTGAGCAATTGCGCCCGTGATTTGCCCGGCCGCAAAATCGGAATTATGCGGGCCTACGTCCACACCGCGATGCAGTACGGCTGCGACGCTGGAATCGTGAATCCTCGCCACAAATTATACACCGGCGAGCCAGACCCAGAGCTGATGAAACTTGTTGCCGCCTACGCCCAAATGGACGGCTCGATGGAAAAGTGCAACGACGCTATGGCTTTGATGAGCAGCTTCTGCCGCTCCACAAAAAAATAACAATTTTTTCGCTATTATATTTATCTACCTGTGTTTCATGTTGAACAGGTTTGACATTTCCGCAGTAGTCGGCCATAATAGTCTTTGCCGAATAATATTACGGAAGACCATTTATGACTCACCACAAGATAGTAATCGGAGATTCAAGATGTATGCTGGAAGTGCCTGATGAATCGGTACACCTGATTATTACTTCTCCGCCTTACTGGCAATTGAAAGATTATGGCAACGGCAGTCAGATTGGTTTCGATCACAGCTACGAAGACTATATTAACAATCTAAATCTCGTCTGGAACGAATGCCGTCGAGTCCTGCACGACGGCTGCCGGTTGTGTATAAATATCGGTGACCAGTTCGCCCGCTCGGTTTACTACGGTCGCTATAAAGTGATTCCGATTCGAACCGAGATAATAAGGTTTTGCGAAACCGTCGGCTTTGATTATATGGGCGCAATAATCTGGCAAAAAGTCACTACCTGCAACACAACCGGCGGAGCTACCATCATGGGTTCTTTCCCTCATCCGCGAAACGGCATTGTAAAAATAGACTATGAATTTATCCTGCTTTTCAAAAAACACGGTAAAGCGCCTACTGTAACCAGGAAAGTTAAAGAGCAGTCTAAGATGACTGTAGAACAGTGGAACCAATATTTCGCAGGCCACTGGAATATTGCAGGTGAAAAACAGGATAAACATCTCGCCATGTTCCCGGAAGAAATACCGCGTCGGCTGATTAAGATGTTCAGCTTCGTAGACGAGATGGTGCTGGACCCATTTCTGGGGAGCGGCACAACTTCTTTGGCTGCGAAGAACTTAGGCAGAAATTCGGTGGGTTATGAAATTAATGCAGATTATGTGTCCGTCATTAAAGAAAAGCTTGGCTCAAATGATAGAAATTTCTTCGATAAAGATAAAGTTAGCTTTGCTCTCCCAATGAACAGGGAAGATGATATCGACTGGAAGGAAAAATTTAAAACCTTGCCTTATCTTTTTAAAGACCCTGTAAAATTCGATAAAAAAGTCGACCCCAGGAAATTGGGTTTCGGTTCACGAATTAACCACGAAGCTAAAAAACGTGAAACATACTATCCCGTCAGGCAGATAATATCACCCGCGCGGCTAATCGTTGGAGAAGGGACGCCTATCAGGTTATTAGGAATCAAGGAAAAAAGCCAGACTCGTAATGCTGCTATCGAATTCTTAAGAGATAAAATCCGCGGCCAGCGCGTTTTTATGAAATTTGACACACAAAAGCATGACACGGATGACAACTTGCTTTGCTATCTATATTTGCAGAATAAAACATTTCTTAATGCTCACCTGATAAAAACAGGACTCGTGGATGTAGACACTTCGATAGATTACAGGTTTAAAGACAAGTTTTTGGCAGGGGCGAGAAGTAACTAATGGCGAAAGAATGGATTCTCAACAGCGCTATGAATCGTTTTCAATTGAACTTCAAGCGAAATGTTGGCGCTGTGTCTGAAGAAATTAGAAAATGTGCCCCAAAAACATTAAACGAATGGAGCCAGTACTATTTCTCCAAAATTAGACCGAAAGAACATATCGAAGAACTTGGCAAAAAGCTCTATATCAAAATATCCGAAGTGATTTGTGCCGAAATAAACGATGTTACCGAAGCTGATTGTATAAGCTATATATACAACTTGGTTATAGACCGTACCTTTGATGGTTATATGACCGAGATAAATACTATCTACGGCCAACTACAGCAGCTTGTAGGAATTGAGATTAAACCTGCACCTGATGAATGGGACAGAGGATACAATGTTGACTTTTTTATCGAGGTTGACGGTAAGTACATTGGTTTGCAGATAAAACCTGCAACCGGTGTTTCGCATATCCCCCAGATATATAAAGAAAGAGACCTGCAATCAAAAACGCACGAGAAATTTACTGCAAATTACGGTGGCAAAGTCTTCTATGTTATCTCTATTAAGGATGGAGGTAAAAAGAGGATATACAATACTGAAATAGTTGCCGAAATTCTTGCTGAAATCCAGCGACTTAGTTCGTGAAAATTCGCGGTTAAAATCTTCGCGTTTCTTAGTGTCCATTCGTGGTTAATCCTCTGCGGTCTCAGCGTTCTCTGTGGTGATATTCTTTAATTTCGCAAATAATCTGCTAAAATCCCAATATGTTCTGGCTAAAAAAATGGCGGCGAAGTCGAATATCACAAAAACCATTCCCTGCGGAGTGGTTAAAAATTCTCGAAGACAATTTGCCGTTCTATAGCCATCTGCCCAATGCGGACAAAACCGAACTGCGGCGGCACATGCAAATCTTCCTCGCGGAAAAGCGATTCGAAGGCTGTGCCGGCCTAAAAATCACCGAAGAAATGAAGGTCACAATAGCTGCCCAGGCCTGCATATTGCTGCTGCACCGCGAGACCGATTATTACCCCGGCCTGTACAGCATACTCGTCTATCCGCACGCGTTCGTAATCAACCGCCCGCAGCACATCGGCTCCGGAATTATCTCCGAAGGCCCGCAGGTACTGCTCGGCGAATCCTGGCATCGCAGCTCGGTTGTGTTATCCTGGGACGATGTTGTGCACGGCTCATCGGATATCCACGACGGCCAGAACGTGGTGCTGCACGAATTCGCGCACCAAATCGACCAGACCGGCGGCCGGGGCGACAATTCCGAAGTGCTGCATAACCGCACGAAATATTTGGCCTGGGCACGCGTACTGCAGAAAGACTATGAAGAGTTGCGAAATGCCGCGATGCAGAACCGCCATAGCCTGCTGCGCGACTATGCCGCGACGAATCCAGCCGAGTTTTTCGCGGTGGCGACCGAGTATTTCTTCGAAAGGCCGGCGGATTTGAAACGCAGGCATCCGGAGCTGTACGATGAGCTGAAAACGTTCTATCACCAGGACCCGCTCAGCTATTTGCGGTAGGCAGTTGCAATTTCGCGGGTAAGCGTTATAATACCCGGCTTGAATAGCATACAGCGTGTAGCGTATAGAGTATCGTTAGGAACGGAATTAAAAAATTCAATCCGCGAAACGGATTGCGAGATAGGAGAACGAAGTGGAAAATCATCGCATCAGCAAAATCAAGAAGAAACGCAAGAGCGGCTTTCCCGCGAGAATGCGCACCGGCAA
>JBBABK010000159.1:0-5220 GCA_041657685.1 Phycisphaerae bacterium
AACGCGCGATATCGATTTGACTCTCGGCATTGACAGTGATGATTATTCAAGAATCGCTGACATTTGTAACAAACTTGGTTTTATCATCCTTCCGAAAAATCCGCAGCAATTTGTTAATGAAACAAGGGCGTTGCCTGCCGAAGAACCGAAACTCCATATTAGAATTGATTTTATATTCTCGTTTACTCCCTACGAAAGACAAGCCATTGAGCGGGCCGGCCAAAAAACCGTCGCCGGTTACAATGTAAAATTTGCCGCCTGCGAAGACCTGATAATTTTTAAAATGGTTGCCTCAAGGGCAATTGACCTTGAAGATGTCAAAAGCATTTTGAACAAGAAGGCACAGATAATTGATTATGATTATCTTTATAAATGGCTAAACGAGTTTGCCAAAATCAGCGAGTATAAAGATATTGTCGAACGTTTTAAAAAATTGAATAATGTTTAAAAGCAATTAACTATGGTTTTCGGAAAGTTAAAAATCGCGACGTGTCAGTTTGCGGTAAGTCATCTGATAAAACGCAATTCTCACCAGATACAAAAATTTCTGCATCAGGCAAAAAAGGCCAAAGCGGATATTGTACATTTTCCCGAATGCGCGCTTAGCGGCTACGTCGGCGTCGATTTTCCGAACTTCGACAATTTTAATTGGCAGCTTTTAAAAGATGAGACTCTGATTATTACGGCACTTGCAAAGAAGCTGGGCTTGTGGGTCGTTTTACCAAGTACACGTCCGCTGACTCCTCCGAATAAGCCGCATAATTGTTTGTATCTGATTGGTCCCGACGGCAAAATCAAAGACCGCTACGACAAGCGGTTTTGTATGAAGGCGGAGGGCAGGAAATACACCCCCGGCGACCATTTCGTTACGTTCACAATCAACGGCGTTAAATGCTCGCTTTTGATTTGCTTCGACGTGAGATTCGGGGAATTGTATCGTGAGCTTTACAAACTCGGCGTTAAATGTATTTTCCAATCATTCTACAATGCACGGCAGAAAGGCCCAAGCATACACAGCCATATAATGCGGCAGTCGATGCAGTGCCGGGCGGCATCGAACCATTTCTGGATAAGTATGTCGAACGCGTCAGGATATTATTCGCCGTACCCATCCTGCTTTATTACCCCTGACGGAAAAATCACAAATCAACTTAAACAAAATCGCCCCGGCCTGATGGTCAACGCGGTCGATTTAAGCAAAAAGTTCTACGACCCGATGGCCGGCATTAGAGAGCTTGCGATAAACGGTAAATTAACCAGCGGTCCGGGTGAACTTAAAGACAAACGCTCAACGCAAAGAGATATGATTTAATCAATTTCTCCGCGGTCTTTGCGTTCTCTGCGGTGAGTTTTACCGCCGAGCTCGCCGAGAACGCTGAGGAATATCTATATAACTAAACTATGAACGACCTGTTTTTTAACTTTTTTAATCTCCGCGAGCTTTGCGTTCTCTGCGGTGAATAAAAAAAATGGAGCGGACTCAAGGCACGGAGGAAGGAAGAGGTAACGCCCCAAATCCGCCCCGCTTTACTATACGTTCTATGTAAAAATGCGTTCGCCTCGGATTTTGCTCGAAAAACCACAAAAAAACCTATAAAAGAATGACTTATCGGCATCGAATGACAGGAGAAACGGTAATATGAGAAACGATACCATTACATCGCCTCGCGGCTTTCTTGCCGTCGGCCTGCACTGCGGAATCAAGAAATCGGGTAAGTTCGATTTGGGAATAATTGTTTGCCCGACGGGCGCACGGGCCGCGGCGATGTTTACCACCAATAAAATCTTCGCCGCTCCGGTGGCTGTGAGCAAAAAACACATTCACAGCACAAAAGTGTTCGGGGTAGTCGTTAATTCCGGCAACGCCAACGCCTGCACAGGCAAAGAAGGAATTGACGCGGCGATAAAGATGTGTCGTACCGCGGCCGGGCAGTTTAATGCCGACCCGCATCAGATACTTGTCACATCGACGGGGATTATAGGTCATCCTTTGCCGCTAAAAAAAATCACGAGCGGAATTGTTAAAGCCTCTGCGAAATTATCATCTTCTCCTTCTGCAGGTCTGGATTTTTCAAAAGCGATTATGACCACAGATACAAAAGTTAAATCGGCATACAGGCAAATCGAGATATCCGGCAGGCAGGTTAAAATCGCGGGGACTGTTAAAGGGGCGGGGATGATTGCCCCGAATATGGCGACGACACTTTGCTTTATCACAACCGATATTGTGATATCAAAGCGGCTTCTTTCGGTGGCATTAAGAACCGCAATCGGTCAATCACTCAACAAGCTAACGGTTGACGGACATCAGAGCACTAACGACACCGTGATAATCCTCACATCGGAACTTGCGGGAAATTCGCCGATTTTAAGCCCCTCTCGTGAATTCGAAAAATTTTCAGAGGCGCTCTGCGATTTATGCCAGGACCTCGCCCGCCAGATGGCCGCCGATGCCGAAGGCGCGACGCGGATATTCAAAGTCGTAGTTGAAGGAGCAGCCTCGAAAAAATTCGCCCAGCGCTGCGCCCGCGCTATTGCCAATTATGATTTGGTCAAATGCGCAATTCACGGCGCCGACCCCAACTGGGGAAGGATTATATGCGCAGCGGGAAGCAGCGGCGTGAAACTGAACCCGAAAAAATTATCCTGCAAAATCGGGGATACGGTGGTTTTTCGCAACGGCCGGCCAGCAAAGTTCAACCCCAAAGCGGTCAGCAAAATAATTGCGGCAAAGGAGCATACGATTACTGTGAATCTCGGCATCGGCAAGGCGAGCGATTTCTGCTACGGCTGCGATTTATCGAAAGATTATGTCACCATCAACGCCGATTACCATACTTAAACGCCGTGGGAAGAAACAGCAATAAAAACATTATCGCCGACAATCCCATAACGGCCGGGTACAGAATCGGATTTTGCGGCACTATTGCCGGGTGCAGTATCGTCGTGACAATCAGGCCGATGATTGCCCCGCCGAGATGCGCGTCGTGGCCGATGTTGCCGATTTGCCTTCGCAGCCCGAAATAGGAATACGCGATGAACGCAATCGCGAAGATATAAGCGGGTATCGGAACAGGGACGAAAAATATATAAACGCTCGAACCTGGCATCAGGAATATGCAGGCGTAGATAATCCCGCACACGCCGCCCGAGGCGCCGAGCGCACGATATTCCTGTTTAAAATGCAACGCAAGCGAGAGCAAATTGCCGCCGATGATTCCACTAAAATATATCAGCAGGAAATCCGTCGCCCCGAAAGATTGTTCGACTGCGCCGCCGAACGAGTACAGCGCGTACATATTGAAGAGCAGGTGCGGCCAGTTGCCGTGCACAAACGCGCTGCTGACGATACGATAATACTGTTTGTACCGACGCATCTCCTGAACGTCAAACAGCCATCGCTCGGCGAAGCCCGGCTGAGTAAAACCCAGATACGAGCACACAGCCGTCGCTATTATCACTGCCAGATTGAATGGAGGTATCGTTTCCATATTTCAGCGTGACATATTACTGCCAATCAGCCCCAGGTTCAACCCTTGCCTTGTTTGAGCAAGCTTAATGCCAAAAGCCGTCGTTCGCCGATAAAAACAAGGATGCCATAAAATGCTTGAATTCGCCGCCCATTTGATTAGACTTATTCGCTTTATATATGCCCTTGGCGGCACAATACTAATTAGGATAGGAGTTTACAAAGATGAGAAAAGGTAAGGTGTTGTTAGGTTCGATGCTGTTATTAATAACCCTGGCGGTGCCTTGTTTGGCACAGGATGGGGCTATGGAGACGATAAGCATCCCGGTCGAGCAGGCAGACGCTATCCCGCTGCTGTGGTATCTTGCGCCGGGAGCGTCGCTGGCTGCGCTTGCCTTCGCCTTCTACTTCTATAAGAAGATGATGTCCGCCGACGAAGGCAATGAGACGATGATTACCATCGCCGGCCACGTTCGCGAAGGGGCAAACGCGTACCTGATAAGCCAGTACAAAGTTGTCGGCCTGGTGTTTGTACTGTTGTTCGGCGTCTTCCTCGGACTTGCTTATGCCGGAGTGCAGAATCCGTTCGTGCCGGTCGCCTTTCTCACCGCGGGCATATTAAGCGCATTGTGCGGCTGGCTCGGAATGAAGACCGCGACAAACGCATCCAGCCGAACCGCCCAGGGTGCAAGCAAAAGTCTTAACGCCGGCCTTCAGGTAGCCTTCAGAAGCGGCGCTGTGATGGGCCTTATTGTCGTGGGCTTCGGACTTTTGAATATCACGGTCTGGTACCTGATTCTCGATAAATTTATTTATACAGCCGAGCATATGAAGGACGGGTTGTTCCTTTGGGGCCTGACATTAGTCGATACCGGTATGAATCCCGATTACAAGCTCGCTGAGATAACAACAACGATGGTGACATTCGGAATGGGCGCTTCGACGCAGGCGCTGTTCGCACGCGTCGGCGGCGGAATTTTTACTAAGGCCGCAGATGTCGGAGCGGATTTGGTCGGCAAAGTCGAAGCCGGCATTCCCGAAGATGACCCGAGAAATCCCGCAACAATCGCAGACAACGTCGGTGACAACGTCGGTGACGTCGCGGGGATGGGCGCAGATTTGTTCGAAAGCTATGTCGGCTCGATTCTCGCGACCGCCGCTCTCGGAGCCGCCACCGCCAAGTTCGCGACGCAGGGACGTATGGACGGCCTGCACGCGGTGCTCGCACCGATGCTGGTCGCCGGTATCGGAATCCTGCTTTCAATCGTCGGAATCTTTATGGTGCGATGCAGAGAAGGCGCTACCCAGAAAAATCTTCTGCGGGCGCTTCTGACAGGAACGCTCGGAAGCTCTGTTCTGATACTTATCGCGCTGGTGCTTATGGCCTGGGGAGGATGGATTACCTGGGGCGTCTGCGTAGCGGTAATATCAGGACTCGTTGCGGGCGTTGCCATAGGCCAGTTCACAGAATATTACACGTCAGCCGAATACCGCCCGACAAAGGACCTCGCCAAACAGGCACAGATGGGACCCGGACCGCTAATCATCAATGGTCTTGCGACCGGTATGTATTCCTCGGCACTGCCCGTAATCGCGATTGTCGTCTGCATCCTCGCATCATTCGGATTTGCCGGCGGCTTTCAGCATATGGCGCTGGGGCTATATGGAATCGGTTTCGCCGCAGTTGGAATGCTGGCGACACTCGGCATAACTTTAGCCACCGATGCTTACGGCCCCATCGCTGATAACGC
>JBBABK010000160.1:0-5152 GCA_041657685.1 Phycisphaerae bacterium
CGAGTGCGTCGTTATCGGTGTGGACAAAGCCAATGAGAAAATTTCGCTCGGCCTGAAACAAAAGACCCAAAGCCCGTGGGAAACCGTCGAGGAAAGATATCAGATTGGGTCGAAAGTTAAAGGTACCGTAGTAAATGTTATGAATTACGGCGTGTTTGTCAGGCTCGAAGACGGCATCGAGGGGCTTGTTCATATCAGTGAAATGAGCTGGACTAAACGGCTCAATCATCCCAATGAAATGCTGAACCTCGGCGATGAAATCGAAGTGGTCGTGCTGAACGTTAACAGGGAAAAGCAGGAAATTTCGCTCGGCCTGAAACAGACCGAGGCTAATCCGTGGGCAATCGCATCACAGAAATATCCTCCGGGGACAATCGTCAATGCCAAAGTGCACAGCTTTACGAACTTCGGCGCGTTCCTTGAGATCGAAGAAGGTATTGACGGTATGGTGCATATCTCCGATTTGAGCTGGACGCGGAAGTATAATCATCCGAGTGAGGCGATGGAGAAAGACCAGATGATAAAATGCGTCGTTCTCGATGTTGATGAAAAGAAACAGCGGATTTCACTGGGCATCAAACAGTTGACCGAAGACCCGTGGCTGCATGCCATTCCGGAAAGGTATATTCCCGGCCAGATTATCAGGGGCAAAGTCACCAAACTTACGAACTTCGGCGCGTTTGTCGAGCTTGAGCCGGAGCTGGAAGGATTGCTCCATATTTCAGAGTTGGCCGACCACAAAATCGACAGCCCGCAGGACATTGTAAAGCCCGGCGACGAAGTCGAGGTGAAAATTCTCAAGGTGGATACCGACAGCCGCAAGATTGGTTTGTCACTGCGTCGTGCTCAATGGGCGGCTGAGGAAGAAACCGGTGAAAAACCGGAAAAACCGGAAAAACCTCAGCGCGAAAAACCGGATAATAAAATCGCGGTTCAGACCGTTTTGTCCGATGAGCATGTGAATAATCTCGCGTCTCAGCAGGATGAAGAGGACCAGTCCGGTGAGTCCGAAGAAAAGGAAAAGACCGACGAAACTTAATTAATTGCTACCGAAGTTAATTATGTTTATCTGCCGCCGGGCTGTAATTTACAGTTCGGCGGCTTTGTTTTTCAGGATAGCTTCTGACACCTCATTCAAGCCATTTTAGCTGCTAAACCCGCACCTGTTTATAACCGATATTTTTTGTGCCGGCGGTCGTTCGGATGAACGATTCAGGCATTGTTGATTTAAGAATATAATTATCGGTCCTTTTAGACGGGAGAATGCTATCGCTTTCGATTCAACAATAAAAGAATACCTTGAGCAAATTAATGAATCCCCGCTGCTGACGGTCGAAGATGAAAGAGAGCTGGGTAAAAGGGTGGTCGAGCAGAATGACCCCTGGGCACGCGAGCAGTTCGTTCGCAGCAACCTCCGGCTGGTGGTGAACATCGCAAAAAAATATACCGGCCGGGGAGTGGGATTGAGCGACCTTATCGAAGAGGGCAATCTTGGCTTGATTCGGGCGGTGGATTATTTCGACCCGACCCGCGGAACGCGTTTCAGCACATACGCGGCCTGGTGGATTAAGCAATCTATTAAATTGGCGTTGCTGAACAATGTTCAGCCGATGCACGTCCCCACATATATGGTCGCGCTGATAAATCAATGGCGTCATATCACCGCAGAGCTGGAAGTTAGTATGGGCCGAAAGCCCCGCGCTGAAGAAATGTCAGGGATTATGAACCTGCCGCTCAAAAAAGCGCGGATTATCGAGCAGGTTGTAAATATGATTAGCTCGGCCAGGGATACCGGAGGAGATGAGAACCTGGAAGACGACCTGATGCTCGAAGCTGCTCTTCGTGATAAGAACATCGCGATGCCGGAAGATAATATGGTCGCCAGCGAGGAGCAGAAAAAAGCCGTCAGGCTGCTCGATAGAATTGACGAAAGAGAAGCAAATATCCTGAAAATGCATTACGGCCTCGACGGCAGGGAGCCTATGAGCCTCAAAGACATCGGCACAAAAATGGGGCTGACGCGCGAAAGAATTCGCCAGATTCAAAGGCAGGCATTAACTCGGCTGTATGAATTTATGAACGAGTAATCGCTTCTGATGCAATTTGCCTCGACTCGATTTTTCATTCCAACGAGTTCCTTTAGCTAAAACAGATAAGCGCATAAAAAAGACTCGGTTTTATCCGAGCCTTTTTATCACCCTCTACCTTGAAATTTATATTTACCTGCGTTTCCTCAACAGGACCGCAGAACCCAGTCCTAAAAGAGCTAATGTCGCCGGTTCCGGAACCGGCGTTGGATAGGCTTTAATTGTAAACCAGTCACATGAGCTGACATTGTCTGTGTACACTTCAATATACCCGATGCTAAAATTATCTATGGGAGTACCATAGAAGTACATATCCATCTGGTCGCCATTTGTAACAGTGAAATTTATTCCTGATATTTGCTGCGCTCCTTCTGATAATGAGTACAAACTAATTTTAGGAGCGTAATTTTCATCGAAAATTACCGTATCTGCGCCGACGAGTTTCAGATGAAAATCGCCCCACTGGCCGCCGCAAAGATTTAGAAACCAAATCTTTGCCCAGCCCTTGAATGGCTCCTCGTCATAATGCGTGAAGTCCAGTTCTCCCGGCAGTTCAAAGTCGCTGAATTCATAGGGATTATCAGCATCACCGAACTCACCGTCATGGGCAAAAGCAGTGGAAACAAACAGACAAATTAAAAGACATCCGAGAAATGCCGCGTATTTGAAGTTCCTCATCACTGTCTCCTCATTAACTTCGCTGAACTCAAACTCACTTTTTCAGTTTTGCCCGCATCGAGCTTCTCCTATAAGTTCCTGCAGGCCTACACTCTCACATAATGGCATTTTGGCCTATATTTGCCCAATAATCAAGAACTTTCTTTAAATTTTCCAATAATTTTATATGTTTTTTCCTGTGCAGACATAAGTTCAGAGATAATAACAAGTTAAAAAATTGCCCCCCGTTTGACCGGTGTTTAAAAAAATCGGTGAATTATCACATTTTCTTGCTTGCCGTAACAATTCTATCGTTGTTTTGAAAATCTTTTTCGAGGGATATTTCGCTGAATAAGGCTGTTTCGTCGAGCAATTCTTTAACGCTGTTTCCCTGAGAATATCCGATTTCCAAAACCAAAGCGGCGTCGGGTTTGAGAAATTTTTCAACCTGCTCACAGATTTTTCTATAAACATCAAGGCCGTCCCGGCCGCCGAGCAGGGCTTGTGGTGGTTCAAAATTTTTCACATTCGGTTCAAGTGTTTCATATTCACCGCTGGTCACGTACGGAGGATTGCATACTACGAGGTCGAATTTATATTTATCCAGTTCAGGAATTATCGGCTCGAATAAATCACCAAGCAGAAAACTTATTCGCTCATCCACTTTATGTTTCTGCGCGTTTTGCAAAGCGATTTTTAAAGCCTCGTCTGATATATCTGTTGCGACGATTTGCGCATCGAGAAAATTTTTTGCAATGGCTACTGCTATGCAGCCGCAGCCGGTGCACAAATCACAAACAAGCTGTTTGCCGCTGCGCTTTCGCAGCAATTCGACAGAGCGTTCGACGAGCAGTTCTGTTTCCGGCCTCGGTATCAGGCAGTCTCGCGTAACCGTCATTTCGAGCGAGTAAAATTCGCTCCTGCCGGTCAGGTATGCTATCGGCTCATTTTCACCTGCCCGCTTTACAAGTTCCCTGAGTTTATCAAGCTGCGGCTTTGCGACCGGCTGACTGAAATTGGTGTATAATTCGATTCTCTTTAATCCGAGCACATACGAAAGCAGCATTTCAGTGCTTAGCCGCGGACTGTCGATACCCTTCTCGGTAAAATACCCCGTCATCCATCCGAGCAGTTTTTGAATTGTCCACACTTCGCCGTTCGCCATAAATAAAGCATCCCGATGAAATCGGGGTTCCACAGCTTTTCGTTTTTCGCTTTAAGCTTTCAGCTATATATACACTTTGTCCATCATCCTCGGGAATGCGATGCACTGGCGAATGTGTCGTTCGCCGGTGAGCCACGCGACCGTCCGTTCGACTCCCAGTCCGAATCCGCCGTGCGGCACAGAGCCGTATTTCCGCAGGTCGAGATACCACGAATAATTTTCGGGCGTCAGGTCCTGCTCTTTTATTTTCGTAAGCAGCACTTCGTAATCTTCCTCACGCATCGAGCCGCCGATAATTTCACCGAACCCCGCCGGCGCCAGCAAATCGAAATTCTGAACGACCTTTTCATTTTCCGGGTCGGTCTTCATATAAAATGCTTTTGCGTGCCTCGGATAATGAGTCACGAAAATCGGTTTATCGTGCATCTGCGAAATAATCGTCTCATCAGAGCCGCCCAAATCCTTGCCCCAGTGAAACTCCGCCGCAAGCCGGGCGTGAACGGGATTGTTTTCGATTTTATTTTCGCATTCCGCCAGATTAGAACGCAACTCGATAAGCTCGGCTGCGATTTTGTCTTTTTTCCATTGTTTTAGCTTTGCATCCTGTTGCTGAGTTTCGTAATCAGTGATTTGGTTTTGAATTTTTTGTTTTTCATTTTGGAATTCATTTAGCTGTGCAGCAAGAAAATCTTTAGCCTTGTCGCTTGTAAGTATATCAACGGCCTCGGTATAAGTCAGCCGATAGAAGGGCGGCCTGATTTTTTCCAAAGCGGCTATATCAGCGCCCAACGCTTCAAGCTCACCGCGGTTTTTTTCGAGAACCCGCGCGACGATAAACGATACGAAATTCTCAGCCGTTTCCAGAAGACCCGGCAAATCTATAAACGCGATTTCCGGCTCGACCATCCAGAACTCGGTCAGATGCCGGCGGGTCTTGCTGCGCTCCGCTCTGAACGTCGGCCCGAAACAGTATACTTTGCCGTAGCTCATCGCCGCCGCTTCGAGATACAACTGCCCCGTCTGGGTCAGGTGAATCGGCTCACCGAAATAATCGACCTCGAACAATGAGCCGACCTCCTCACCGGCAATCGTCGTGAATATCGGCGTATCGACCAGCGTAAAACCGTTGTCGTTGAAAAATGAACGAATCGCTTCGATGACTGTATGGCGGATTTTGCCGATGCACCACTGCCTCTGGCTGCGCAAATGCAGATGCCGGTTCTTTAGTAAAAAATCAATCCCG
>JBBABK010000161.1:0-5150 GCA_041657685.1 Phycisphaerae bacterium
ATAACTCCCTTCTTCGAAGAAATCCTGTTCCGCGGCCTTGTTCAAAATTCAATTCGTAATATGCTGAACAAACCCTGGCCCGCAATATTCATCAGCTCCGCGATTTTTACATTTCTCCACCCCAACGTACACTGGCTTGCGATTTATGTCGTTGGCCTCTTCCTCGGCTACGCATACGAAAAATCCGGCTCGCTCTACCGTTCGATGTTCCTCCACGCAATCTTCAACGGTTTTACAATAATCGCCGTAATGACCCAATCTCCTCCGCAGTAACACTTATGTCGATTTTCGTTTAGCCGCGGCCGGCACGGCCGCGTATTACTTGTACTCTATGGCCGCAACTATCGCCGGCTTGTAAAGCTCCCACAGAACCAGCGGCTCAAGCGTTTCCGCCCCCTGCGGCAGCTCGAAAGTGATTATCGGTATGCTCAGCATCTGCGATGAATACGAACCAAGCGACCCCGGCATCGCACCAAGTTTTTTTACAGGCAGCCCGCTCTCTCCCGCCATTAGCTCGGCGACCTCCTCCGCGTCACCGTCATAATCAATGCACGCCAAAGGCTGATGCACCGAAATAATCAAATCCGGTTCATACTCATAAATAATTTTCGCAATCGCCGCCGACTCCGGCTCACTGAACCCGCTCTGCCCGAACTCGGCAGAATTTATCCTGTTGCCCGTCGGAAAATTACGATTCAAATCCACCCCGTTCGCGTTATCCCGCGTCCCCGCCTTTGCCCCGTCGGGATTCGCATTTGCCATTATCACAACCCGCGTCTCATTTAGAAACCCCGGCTGCTCGTTTACAATGAATTCCTGCAGCTTCTTCGCAAGCACCACGCTCGCCTGCTCATCCCCGTGAATCCCGCCGAGTATAAAAATCGTCCGCTCACCAGCCCCGTGCACCGAATATTCAATCGCGAGATTTTTGACGCTGTAACCCGCGGTTTGAATATAGCCTGGCCTGAAACCAAAAACATCCCCGATGCGAATATCGGAACACCCGACCGCAATAACCGCCAGCACCATATAACCTGCCGATAATAATGTCCTGCGTATTATCCGGTTCATCAGTTTACCATTCTTTTGCGCAACCGCCTGACCGCGAAATACCCGACCACCGCGATAAATATAACTATATACGAAAAATCACCCGCCAGCGATATTCTGTATTCGTTCGTACACATCGCCCGCGCAATCCGCACCGAATGCGTCAGCGGCAAAATCTCCGCTACGGGCCGAATCTTCTCCGGCAGATTGCTTATCGGAAACACCACCCCAGAGAAAAAAAACATCGGCGACAATAGACCCGTAAAATAAAAATTAAAATGATTTATCGTTTTGACAAAAGAGGTCACCAGCATCGCCAGCGTCGCGAACATTATCCCCGTGACAAATCCCACAAGCGGTACCGCCAGGCTGCTCCCTAACGAAATAATCCCGAATGCCGACAGGATTATCAATACCGCCAGCGAAAAGAAAAATCCCTTGCTGCCCGCCCACAAAATTTCACCAATGATTAAATTGTTCGCCGTTAGCGGCGCAGCAAGCATTCCGTCATAAACCTTGTCGAACTCCAGCCGGATAAAAGTCCCGAACGTGCACTCGAACGACGACGTGAACATCGCGCTGGTCATCAGCAGGCCCGTCCCCAGAAATTCGATATACGTCAGCCCGTCCATCGTTGTGGTGATATATTTCGATAATCCCAGCCCAACTCCAGCCAGAAAAATCAACGGTTCCAAAAACGGGGGCAGCGCGTTGCTGAACAAATTCCGCGTATAAACCCGCACGTGCCTGAACCACACGCCGTAAAGCCGCCACCACAAAGGCGGGATATTCACTTTGCTATTGCCGTTCATCGAGCCTCCTGCCCGTCGCACGCAAAAATACATCTTCCAGATTCGCCTGCCGCAGATAATACTGCGTCCCCTGTAATTTGCTCGCGAACGCACGCAGCTTGTCCGTATCGTCACTGTACAGCCGCGTCATCTCCTCCGCCCGCTCGACTCGTACGTTTTGCAGAAATTCCTGCGACTCCAGCAAACTCGATGAATACGTTCCCGTGACTTCCAGCACGTAGCCCTCGACGTTCTGCTTCAAAAGATTCTGCGGCTTATCGCTCATTATTTTTTTGCCCTTGTGCATTATCAGCACCTCGTCGCAAATTTGGAACGCCTCCTCCATATAATGCGTCGTCAGCAAAATCGTCGTCCCGCGTTTTTTCAGCTGATGCAGCTTGTCCCAAATCAAATGCCGCACCTGCGGGTCAAGCCCCGTCGTCGGCTCATCCAGTATCAACAATCTCGGCTGATTCATCAACGCACGCGCAATCACAAGCCGCCGCTTCATTCCGCCCGACAATTCCCGTATTCGCGACTTCGCCTTGGCCGACAGTTCCAGAAATTCCGGCAGCCCATTGATGCGCTCCATCGCCTGCCGTTTCGCCAATCCGTAAAATTTCGAATAAATCAGAAGGTTGCCGATTACATCCAGCTCATCATCGAGATTATCTTCCTGCTGCACCACGCCAGACAGCGATTTTATCGCCAGCTCGTTTTTCGCCGGGTCATATCCGAACACATCGACGGTAGTCTCACTGTTGCCGTCATGAATGCTCTTGCCGTACAGCATTTTCATCACAGTCGTTTTGCCTGCCCCGTTAGGCCCCAGAAATCCGAAGCACGTATTCGCCTCCACCTCGAAATCCAGCCCGACTACCGCCTGCAAACTGCCGTAGCTCTTATTCAGATTCCTGACTGTAATTACACTATCCGACATATAAATCAGTTTATTTAGCCCCTCGGCCTTGATTCGCCTTTAGGCGAATGCCGAGGGGATTCCACATTTTTGCTTTTTACTTTTTAATTTTTACTTTATTCCTAAAACGTCTGCCATCGTATACAACCCCGGCCCTTTTCCGACCAGCCATTGTGCCGCCTGCAGCGCGCCGTGCGCAAAGTTGTCCCTACTATGCGCGCTGTGGCTAAGTGTCACCGTCTCGCCTAACGTGCTGAATATCACGTCGTGCTCGCCGGTTATATCGCCCGCGCGTATCGCGTGAATCCCAATCGTCCCTTTCTCACGTTCCATACTGCCGTGCCGTCCGAACACAAGACTGTTTTTGATGTTCTTGCCAGTTGCTTCGCAGATTTTTTCCGCTAATGTCAATGCCGACCCGCTCGGCGAATCCTTCTTGAACCGGTGATGCTTCTCGACGATTTCGATATCATATTGGTCGCCGAGCATCTCCGCTGCCTTGCCGACTAACGAAAATAATATGTTCATCCCGACGCTCATATTCGTTCCGTATATGACGGGGATTTGTTTCGCCGCCGCTTCGACTTTGCTTTTCTGCTCCGCGTTCAGCCCCGTTGTCCCCATTACCAGCGCAGCATTTTTCGCGACGCAGAATTCGACCGTCCGCTCGCTCGCCTGCGCAAGTGCGAACTCGATTACCACATCAGCCGCCTGCGGAAACTCCGATACGATTTTTATACCGCCCGCGTCTTTGCCGACTTCCGGATGACTCGGCATTTCCACTGCACCGGCCATTTCAAATTTCTTCGCCTCTTGCGCCAGCGCAATAATCCGCCTGCCCATCCTGCCGGCCGCCCCGACGATTACCAGTTTCGGCTTCATTTCTCGGCCCTTTAACTATTTACGATTTGTTACAAAACCTGAAATATACCCGCCCCATACCCCCTTTACAAGTCTTTCATATTTAGCCCCTCGGCCTTGATTCGCCTTTAGGCGAATGCCGAGGGGGGATTCCACAATTTTGATTTTTAATTTTTAAGTTTTAATTTGCCGTAATAAAAAAGGCCGGCGGTTCCGGTTACCGTCGGCCACTCCTATAGTTAACCACCATAATATAGTGGTGGTGACTTGTCATTTACATTATTTTTACTTTTTAATTTTACATCGGGTTGTACGGCGCGTAACTCTCGTCCGCCACTTTCACCGGCCTGTCCGGCCAGCCTAATTCATCGAACAAAAACTCCGTCGCCTGCCGCAGCATCACCGCCGGCATACAAGGCGTCATCTCCAGCGAGCCAATCACCTCATTATCATATTTGCCGAGCGCTTCGAGCAGATAATTCCACCTGTCCCGACCAATCCCGCCGCGAAGCCCCGGCGGCCGTTGGTCGTCAATCCGCCCGTAATTATCCGTCAAATGCAGATGTGTCACCCGCTCCGCTAACTGGTCGACGTACCGCTCGAAATTATATTTATCATCTATATTCGCAAATCCCGTATCCAGACAATACCGCAGCGACTCGAATCTTTCGCCCGCACACAATACATCTTCCAGCGGCCCCGTCTCCAGGCATATCGTGACATCCAGTTCATCCGCCGTCGCCATCACTTCCTGCGCGTGCGTCGAGCCGTTCCAGTCCTTGCCCGCCGGCACGCCGAGACTTTGCAAATCGGTGACGATATTCGCGCCGAGCAATTTTGCGCATTCGATTTGCTGCTGCCATTTTTCTATGCTCAATCCGCTCGCTCCTCCCTGGCGCGACCGCATCGACACCAGCATCCCTTCCGTCGCAGCCGCCAGCCTCGGCCAGTTGCGTTCTTCGTATCGGGATTCTTCCTGGCCGCGGATGGTCGGCCAAAGCTCGATGCCGAATCCCTGCGATTTGAGGAATTGGCATTCCTGTTCGAGCGACAGGTTATTTTCCCGCCACCAAAACAGCATCGATGATACTACATATCGAATTCGCATTAGGAACCTCTATAAACTATACGCTGTGCTTTGTCCCCTGTTTCTATCGTCCAATTCAGCCTCCCATTGAACCACTTCGATAGTTTGTTTGCCTATTTTGCCTAAACGACCTAAGTTTGGCTTTGTTTTGGGTTTGTTTCTGAACGTGGTTCGTGGAACGTGGAACGTGATTAGTGATTTGTAACTCCTTGTTATCATTGGACTTGGAATCCGTCTCCGCCCTGAAAAAACCCGGGCTTCGCCGGGACAAGTTGGGTTTGAATTGGGTTTGTTTTTTGGACAAATCTCTGTTTTTGGGCCAAAAACGCACAAAATTGGGTTCGTTTTGCATTTTTTAGTTAATTTGTTAAATGGAATATTGGTTAATTGGTAAAACGGATTGCTTAATCGGTTAATTTGTGAGTGGTTAATTGCTGGGAAA
>JBBABK010000162.1:0-4566 GCA_041657685.1 Phycisphaerae bacterium
ACGATTGCCGGATACAGGCCGTCGCAATCGGCCTGTTACGAAAAATCTAATTTGCTATAACGACCTTTGAGTAATCAATACTTTGTCAACATCCCGCAGTTCCGGTTTTTTAAGTGCCGCTCCGCAGCGGATACAATTCGGCTTCTCAATGCCTCTTTTCTTTCCGCACCGCGAACATCTAATTACAGGGGTATGATTCAAACTCCAGTAGGTTAGAAAACCTGCTATATTAAAAAACGCTATCATTACAAGCCAGCTAATCATTGCCGCCAGGTTGGTTCTGCGTGACCAGCCGTGCCATAACGCAATAATAACCAAAATCAAACTAATCGACCAATTAATAATTATATGCTTTGAACGCACCTCTTGCATTAGTGCTACACAAAAATTAAAAAGAGAGTCATTCTCGGAACCTGCAAGACTTTCGGGCCAATATTTATACAGCCCCCGCCAAATTATATTATAAATCGGCGGCGAAAGATCATACGTATATTTTTTTATATTCTCAGCAAAGTTGAATTCAGTATCTGTTATCTCACGCGGCGGGACAGTCCAGTCGTATCGGTTTAACAGATTCAGTTCCCCTTTTTCATTTATCGAATAAAGCTCAATCCACTGTTCTGCCGGTTTGGTCCGCTGCTCATTCAACCACTGCTCGGTTAGTTTTTCAGAATGTTTGTATTTATCAGGTAATCGCGGCCCGTAATAGCCGCGTGAAAGATAAATAGCTTCGTCAGTTGCAGTTAAATTAACATATGTGTCATTCCAGTCAGCCGGGGGAGTAAATGTAAAAATCTGGTCGGGCCGGCGCATTATCAAGTGACAGGTTAAATCCGTCGTTCTGCTTAATATAGCAGGCCGATATTTGACAGCATTTGCATCGTCACTTTCCGGCAATCTCCAATTTTTCAGTGACATTTGCGCTAACAGTTCTTTGTCAGTTTGCAGGAGAATTTCCACAGATTGCTTTTGGAAATCGATTTTGTAAATCGTGTTATCGGTTTGCCAGAGCATCACAGGGTTTACCGAATCTTCGGGACACCACGCTGTAAAAAGTTCGAAAGGACCAAAGCCCACAACATCGGATAATTCGGTTTTAAATCCCGTCGCGCCCAGGTAGCCGGCGATAAAACCCTCAATGTCATAGGCCGTAAAAAATTCTCTTTCAGGCAGATATCGCCATATATTTTTTATCTCATTATTCTGACTGACGGGAAACTCAATTGTGCCGGAAATATCCGGGGTAAACGTTAACATCCGGTGCAATCCCAGTTTATTGAAGCCCTCAGCCGCAGAGCCATACCAACTCGCAATATTCAGACGCTCCGGCCAATCGAGGTATTGATATGGTATTTCTTTTTGCAAACCCTGCCAAACAAGATTGTCATTTACATCATATATCGATACCTTTTTTTCAGCGTCATCCTGATAATAATTATTTTCCTCGTACACCAGTTGATGGACAGTTCCATCGGGCATAAACCTCTTGGCAGACCATTTTATCCGTGTGATTTCATCCTGAACAGGCACTTGAAAGGCCTGTTGTGACTTCATATATTTTGACCTCATAGCTACATACGAAATCCCTATGACAATCGCCTGGGCAATCATAATAACAAAAAGCATAATCAGCAGAATCATCATTGTCCTGGAAGCATTCGAAACATGTTTTAGTATCACGTTATTTCTCATAATTATTTATCCGGTCAAAATTGGCGATTTAGAAATTTCTCTGTTACCTGCACCAGCAAAATAAAAATTCCAATAATGATGAATATAGATATCAACCAAAGTCGCCATTCATTAAAACAGGCAATAAATACAAGCAGCACAAAGCCAAGGCTGAATAATCTGGTCGTGTACAATCTTTCAGCACTTAAGCCGGCAACCGCTACCCCAAGATAAACTATAAAACCAAGAATGATTGAAATCCATCCCTCGGCTAAATGCCTGTCGAGCGGCGGCGTATGCCAGAAAACAGGCAGCGATGCGTACCAATAAAACAGCATCCATATCAGGCCGACCGATACAATAAATCCTATTACGGCAGCGGTTATTTTTGCAGTCAGAATCGAAGAGCGGCTTGTTGGTCGGCATATTTCAAAACCCCACGTCCGTGAATACGACTCTACCCAAAATTGTCTTATTCCAATCGCCAGGCCCAGAGCAATACTTAAAATCCAAAGCAAAGGGCCGACACCTCCAAGAACAGGCCTGTCCTGAAGCTTGTCAACATCAATCACGCTTGCCGGTTTAAAGCCGGAATACCGCCCGTAATACGACCGAGACAATTCGGTTTCCTTCAAAAGAAGCGAGCCAAGTAACAGCAGCAAAACCGCAGCGGCTATGATAAACGGCAAAGATTCCCTCAGTTCCTTTTTGAGCAAAGCAATGAACTTCATTTTCCAATCTCCCATTCGAACAATCTGCGCTGCTGGTGCGGTGCCGTGTAATCGATAAATTGTTCTTCAATGCCTGTCTGTATAATGTTAAATTGCCTGGCGCCTGCTTTGCGCGACCACTCGGCAATAACTTGTTCTGTTGTCCCGACCAGCGTCAGTTCAAGCTCATTTTCGCTGCGCCGGCAGTTAAGAAATCCTTCGATATCTATTTGCTGCGGCGGCGTGCTTTCAAAACTGAATCTCACCTTGCGAACCAAATCCCTGAACTGCTCGGTGGTGCAGTCGGCCCGAATGACGCCTTTATCAATCACAATAAGCCTGTCTGCAACACGCTCCACATCGGCCAGGATATGGCTCGAAAATAGGACCGTCCTGCCCTGCTCCATTATCAATTGAATCATCCCCTGCAGAAACTGACGCCGAATCGCCGCGTCCAGACCCAAAGTCGGGTCATCCATTATCAAAAGCTCCGGATGAGACGCTAATGTAAGTGCTAATGAAACCTGCGCCCTCTGGCCGTTGGATAATCTTTTTATTTTCTGCTTCTTTGACAAATCAAAATATTCAATCATTTCACTGAAAAATTTGTCATCCCAGCGACCCGGGAAAAAAGCCCCTTGAAATTTCTCTATCTCCGCTATCTTCATCCACTTAATGAGTCGATGCCCCTCAGTTACATAACCGATTCGTTCTCTAATCGCAGGCGTCAGATTTTGGCAGTCGCAACCGAAGATGCCTGCCGAGCCTGCTGTGGGTTTTAGTAATCCCATTAACATTTTTATTACCGTCGTCTTGCCGGCCCCGTTCCTGCCGACAAAACCACAAACGCACCCGGCCCCGACAGATAAATCAAAATGGTCGACCGCAAGCGTGCTGCCGTAGTATTTGGTCAGGCCTTTTGTTTGCAGGATAACATCAGCCATTTTTAAATCTCCCTTATGATTTTTTCCCGAATTTGCTTAATCTCTGCTTAAACATATCAATCAAATCTTCTTTGCTAATATTTAAGTTCAATCCCTGCGAAATCAGGTTGTCCATCCGCTCTGAAAGAATGTTTATTTCAGAAGCGTCTTTTTGTCGGCTGCCTGGGTCACTGATAAATGTCCCTGACCCCGTCTTGGAAACCACCAACCCCGACCTTTCCAGAATACGATAAGCATTTGCAACGGTATTGGGATTGATTACCAGCTCACCTGCCAGTTTGCGAACAGCCGGCAACTTGTCCCCAACAGCCAATTGTCCTTTTGCAATTGCCTTGCTTATTTGCTCAACTATCTGGGCATATATCGGTTTGTCGGAACCCGGAATTATTTGTATCCAAATCGGCACTTGTATTTTCCTGAACTACATTAGTGTATTAGGACTACTAATACATTATGTACTATTGCAATCGTAAAGGCAAGCTTTTATCAAAAAAAATTGGAAAATTTTAACTATCTATAAACAAAGAACTTATGCAGGCAAAATGAATTTTATGATGCAAAGTGCTGAGTGATTTGATTTTGCTTTTCGAGAAATTTGAGCCAGTTAAGCCAACCGGCCTTATAAGCATCCGCTGAAATAAGAAAGCCGTCGTTATGTCTGCCGGAAATCTCGATAAACTCTTTCGGCTCGTTGGCAACTGCATAAAGCTGCCGGCCGAATTCGAACGGAATTATTTCGTCATCGGCGCTGTGAATCACTAAAACCGGGCACTGCACTTTTTTGATATATGCAAGCGTGTCGTAGCTGTATCTTGCGAACCATTTCACCGGCATATACCAGTAAAACTTCCTGCCGATAGCCACATACGAAGTAAATGCACTTTCAACGACCAGCGAACCGACTTTAACTTTTCCCGCCAGCTCAGCCGCGACAGTACCGCCGAGACTTCGCCCGAACGCGATTATAGTTTCCGGCCGTGTTTGTTTTTCATTTACCAGCCAGTCGTAAGCAGCCCTTGCATCAAAATATGTCCCCTGCTCGCTCGGCTTTCCATGGCTTTTGCCGTAGCCCCGGTAATCAAAAATAAAACAGTTAATTCCAAGATTGCAGAATATCTGAATGCTGTCGAGACGGTGCATAATATTGCCGCCGTTGCCGTGACAAAAAAGAAGTGTAAATTTCGCCTGCGGTGCAGGGATATACCAGGCGTTAAGCTTCACGCCGTCGGCGGTTGTCAGCG
>JBBABK010000162.1:4576-5134 GCA_041657685.1 Phycisphaerae bacterium
TAATTTCCTCAAATTTCAATCCAAGCTCATCCGGGCTGTAATAAACCGAACGTACAGGCCTATACAGGAATTTCGGCTGCATAGCATAAAGATAAAGGCCGAATCCGCCGTAAACGACGGTAAATAAAACATAAGCCCAAATTAAAACTTTTAACACTTCCATCAATAAATCCAAATTCCAATTACTAAGATACCGGTATTTTAATTTGCCCTCGCGATTACTACAAGATACAATTTTGGTATGAACAGAAGAAAAACCGTAATTGTAAAGGCAGGCCCCGTCAAAATCGGTTCAGGCTATCCTGTCGCAATTCAGTCAATGACCAACGTGCCGACGGTCGATGTTGCCCGCTGCGTTCGGCAGGTCAGGCAGTTAATCGATGCGGGCTGTGCTCTTGTCAGAATCGCCGTTCCCACGAAACTCGACACCGCCGCCTTTGCAAAAATCGCGGAAAAAACCGGAGTCCCGCTTATTGCCGATGTTCACTTTAGCGCCGAACGTGCGATAGAAGCTATCGAAGCGGGTGCAGCCAAGATTCGCCTCAATCCGGGAAATAT
>JBBABK010000163.1:0-5110 GCA_041657685.1 Phycisphaerae bacterium
ATAATGAAAAAATGTGAGGTGCTCAGTATTGCTTATCAGCAATATTCCGATAATAGCTATCTTGACCAGGCAATTGCCGCCTGGCAGCAACTGCATCAAATATCGCCGGACAATATCGAGATTATGAACAATATAGCATACCTGCTGGCCGAAAGCGGCAGAGAGCTGCCGATGGCACTTGAGTATGCTGAGAAGGCTGTAAAACAAAGTCCGAATAATGCAGGCATTCTGGATACTTATGCTTATGTCCTCTACAAAAACGGCCGATTTGAAGATGCGGCAGAGCAGGTTCGTACCTCCGTACAGCGGTATGAAATTGATCAGGCTTATGCCCCGGCTGAAGTTTATGAACACCTGGGTATGATTATGGAGGCTCTGGGGCAGAAAAATGAAGCTGTTGCTGCTTATCAGAGAACGCTTGAAGCGGGCCAGGACAGCCTGTCGGAAAGTAAAAAGGAGCAAATTAAGCAAACCATAGCATTACTTGGTGGTTAATAGTTATTTTGAATTGAACGTTGTCAATGGCCATAAATAATTCTAACAGAGATATGGATAAGCCGGTACCAGCACGAATCCAGCCTATGTTAAGGCGACCTGTGCCACAGGCGGCATCGTCACAGATGATGCTGACTCCAAAAGATATTATGTCCATACTGCGCCGGCATTTATGGCTGATTATAATTCTGACATTCATCGGTTTTATTGGCGGAGGCACGACCTGGTTTCTTCTCAGAAGGTATGCGCCGAAGTACACCGCCAGCACTTATATCAGGGTATTGCCGCCGGTTGAAACCGACCCGATGAAAATTGGAAGCCCCATTGTGGCAAAAGATATTCAATATGGCCGGCGCGTATATATTGCGTCGCTGCTCAAAGAACAAAGTATGCTGATGGATCTCTTAGGCCGTGACGCAATCCAGGCCACCGATTGGTACAAAAGTTTCGGCAGCGACACTAACCGTGGACAGAGAATGCGTGAAGCATTAGAGGATCTCAAGAACAATATGGGTGCTTCAGCTTCGCGCGACGCAGAGTTTGTCGTAGTATCAATGACGTGCGGCAGTCCTGATGAATCCGCAGGGATAGTTAATGAGATGGTCGATTTATTCATAAATTCGCAGCGTGATACAACTGTTTCCGGTGTTCGCGGCAAGCTGGTTGAGCTTGAAAAAAGGAGAACTTCGCTCGAACGTGAACTCGACTTGGCTGAAAGAGCGTTAAAAGAGGTTCGTGACAGTACCGGTATTACCGATCTCGAAGAAAAACAATTTCAGAATACTATAACACTCAGGCTTAATAAACTTGATCAAGACCAACAGGAATTATTGCTGGAGGTTACCTCGCTTCAGAGCGACATAGTGATTCTCGAAGAAAGAACAAGGGGCCCGATACCAATTCAGGTCGAAAACGAAGTCGAACGCGACCCGACTATGATGATGCTTACTCAGCAGATGTTTGCGGCTAAGACAGCACTGGCACAAGGTCAGACAAAGTACGGAGAAAACCATAGAATAGTGCGGGAGCTAAAAGAAAGAATCGATGACCTTCAGCAAAGAAGAGACATCAGAAGACAGGATATAGGCGAGCAAACCCGTAGGGCACAGCTTGAATATGCTCAAGATCAACTCAAAAGTATGCAGGAAAAACTTGACAGGGCTGAGAGCCAACGAAAGGAAGCTCAGCTGCAAAAACAGAGATTTGATTTGGCCAAGGTCGAATATGACAAACGGCTCGAAATAAGAGACCAGCTTCGGGAACAGGTCAATGGCTTGAAGGATTTGATTGAACAGAGAAGAATTCAGGCCGAAGACCCGGAAGCGCCGAAGGTTATATCCGTTGGCAAAGCGCCCAAACCACTTGAGATGAGTTCACCGAAATGGAAGCTATATTTCCCAGGCGGAACAATGCTCGGTTTTGCCAGTGCAATAGGTTTGGCTTTTTTGTTTGAATTGCTTAATGACCTGCTTCGCACACCTCGCGATGTTGTCAGATATGTTAAGATACCTTTACTGGGTGTGATTCCTAACGCTTCGGAAGGCCATGAACTTGAGGGTATCAATCCGACTCATATAGTACGCTCGGCTCCGTATTCAATCGTCAGCGAAGCATACCGCCAGCTGCAGATAAACCTGAGACTTTCACAAAGAAACGATGGCGAGGCAAAGGTGCTGTTTATTACAAGCTGCGGCGGAGGCGAAGGTAAAACCTCGCTCGCTGTGAATCTCGCAACTCTTCTGGCGGACGGCGGTGAAAGAGTGCTGCTTGTAGATGCCAACTTCTGGAGACCGGCGATGCATAAGGAGTTTTCAGAAAATCGTGATAACCTCGCCGACAAAAGTCCAAAATCAACGTTTGGTCTTTCTAATTTACTCAGCGGCCAGGCAGCAGCCGAAAAGGTCATCCGCCCGAGCGGCATAGATAATCTCGACATCATCGACGCCGGTCCCACGCCGTCGAATCCGACAGAGCTTCTTGCTTCGGGCAATATGTCCGGACTGATTGAAAAATCACGACAACAATATGACCGCATTATTATCGATGGCGCGCCTATCCTGCTCGTTGGTGGAGCAAAGGTTCTGGCGGGCTGTTCTGACGGAACCATTCTTGTCTTCAATGCCGATATGACCAGAAGGGGAGCCGCACTGAGGGCCGTCCGTGAACTGCGGGAACTTAATGTATCAGTTTTGGGCTGTGTGCTTTTGGGCGTTCGAGTGCTCAAGGGCGGTTATTTCCAAGAGCAGTTCCGCTCCTTCCAGAAATATCAGCAGCCGCTTTTGGCAGGTTAACTCTTGCCAATCCGTTTGTTCCGGATTATTCTGTTTCCCAATACTTCTGCTTTACGTTCTAAAGGAAAAAAGCAATGGATAAAATTCTCGTCACCGGCGGCGCTGGTTTCATCGGTTCCAATATCACAAAAAAGCTTGTGGAGCAGGGCTGTTTCGTACGTGTAATCGACAATCTTCTTACAGGCAAAAAAAGCAATCTTGCCGACTGTATTGACAGCATTGAATTTATCGAAGCTGATATGGGCGACCCGGCCGTTGCCGCCCGGGCCGTTAAAGATATCGATATCGTTCTGCATCAGGGGGCTTTGCCCTCGGTACCTGTAAGTGTCGAAAATCCTGCCGCTACGCATCGACATTGCGTAGATGCCACCGTTACGATGCTGATTGCCGCCCGTGACGCGAAAGTTAAGAGGTTCGTTTACGCCGCCAGCTCCAGCGCGTATGGCGATACCCCCACGTTACCTAAAATTGAAACAATGAACGTGAAACCGCTTTCACCTTATGCCGCGGCCAAACTTACCGGTGAATTTTATTGCTCTGCTTTTTACAGTTGCTATGGCCTCGAGACAATTTCGCTTCGATACTTCAACGTCTTCGGTCCGCACCAGGACCCGACCAGCCAATATGCAGCCGCCATTCCTGCTTTTGTTACTTCAATTCTCAAAGACACACCGCCGACAATTTACGGTGACGGCGAACAAAGCAGGGATTTTACTTACATCGATAATGTCGTACAAGCCAACCTTCTCGCCGCACGAGCCAAAAAAACCAGCGGCGAAGTAATAAATATCGCCTGCGGCGATTCGGTAACGGTCAACCAGATTATCGATATGATTAACAAAATCGTCGGCAGGGATGTTAAGCCGAATTATACTGACTCTCGGCCCGGTGATGTCAAACATTCATTGGCCGACATAACCCGCGCTCAAAAAATCATCGGCTACAAAGTAGTCGTACCGTTTGAAACAGGTCTCGAAAAAGCTATCCAGTGGTACCGAACCAATCTGATGTAAATTTTTTCGATTTTGCATTCCCCTTTTTCAGCTTACCGCTGCAAACAGCCGATTAGTTTATTGTATTTTTAATGTTCATAGCCGCCGATTCGGCTGTGCAGTCAGAATTTGCAGATTAAATTGTGAACATAAGATGTTTGACTAAGGTATAGTTTGCACGTATTATATCGGCTATAAGTGGCGGTGGATGCATCGATTAGAAACGGGCGGCGTAATGAAAAAATTTGTATATATTCTGGCAGTCGCGATTTGCATTCAGCCCTGGCTCTATGCGGCTGTCGAACAGGTTTCAGCGGATAGCAATGCCGCCAAAGAACAACTCGAAATCAATAAAAATGCGCTTCTTTTCGGAACCGACGAGCAAATCCGCTTCAAAGCAGCTGCCCTGATGCTCGACAGCAGCGACCCGACCGCCAGGAGTGTGATTCTTGAGGTCCTCAAACAGAACGACAACCAACAGGCACGTCTGGCCCTCTGCCAGGCAATCTCCGAAAGCAGGGGCCAAAAAACCATCTCCAATAGTGAAGAATTTATCCTTCCGTTAATGACCTTCCTTATCGAGCAGCGTGACCCGGCCGGCATAAAACTCGCATCCGATGCACTGCTGATTTTCAAATATGACCAGCTCGAACAGCCCCTCTCTGCAATCATTGCCGACAATTCGCTCCCGCTCGATGCCAGACTTAACGCCATACAGGCCCTTCGGCTCCAGCCGGACATCCGGGCCATCGTGCGAATGATTGAACTGCTCGATAATCCCGACGAGCAGATTGTGGCCGCTGCCTCCGACGCTCTAAAATCGCTCGCTATACCCGTCGTCGGAACAGACAAGGCTACCCGCCGACAGATGATTGAAGAAATACAGAGAATCGGCAAAGAAGAGTTTCTCTATTACTGGCGGATGCGGCAGGAATACGAAAAACAAATCGAAAGTCTCAAAACCGAGAGAGATTCCTGGCGGCAAAAATACCTGGCCGGTCTCGATGAGCTTTACGCCAGGCTCGGAGTCGATGCTGCGGCAAGAATCCGCTTTCTCTCGGAATACCTTGTAGCGGCACGCCCCGAAGAACGGCTGTGGGCCGTGTCCAAAATTACACTATGGCTGCACGGAACAGAACCTAAATCGAACCTTCGCAGCGAACTGGGGCCGCTGCTTATCAAGCTCATCTCGGACGAAAATGCTCAGGTCAGGCTGAATGTCGCGCGTGTTATGGCGCTGATGCCCGAACTGGATTCCTCTCAGACGCTGCTTTCACAGCTCATCGTGGAAACCGAAGACGATGTTCGCACCGAGCAGTTCGCCGCACTCGG
>JBBABK010000164.1:0-5056 GCA_041657685.1 Phycisphaerae bacterium
GCTTCCTCTTTCGTTGTAACATATAGAATCGCGTTTGTCACCGGAGTAGCTGGGGTCGGCGTGTATGATGATTTTCTTTTCGCTGGCCTGCTCAATTTGTGAAATCGTGTTGCGTCTGGTATTTTGGAGATAATCGGCGACCTGCTGGGAGACAATCAGTTCTATTTTGCTGATTTGTTTTTTGGACGCGGCGAGATTGAGCAGTCTTATTACTTCGATGGCGACCGATTCGTGGCTCTTGATATAGCCGGAGCCGCCGCACTGGGGGCAGGCGAGATAGGTGCTGGACTGAAGCGAAGGTCTCATCCGCTGGCGTGTCATTTCGACGACGCCGAACCTGCTGATTTTCAGGATTCTTGTTCTGGCGCGGTCGGTTCGCACGGCATTTCTGAAAGTTTTTTCAACTTCTCTTCGATGTTTTTCGCTTCGCATATCAATGAAGTCACAAATGATTAAACCGCCGAGGTCGCGAAGGCGAAGCTGTCGTGCGATTTCGTTGGCGGCCGTTAGATTGGTGTTATAGGCTGTTTCTTCTGCGTTTTGTTTCACTCTGTACTTTCCGCTGTTGACGTCGATTGCGACGAGGGCCTCGGTTTGCTCTATTACAATCGAGCCGCCGTCTTTGAGGGGGACCGAGCGAGACTGGATTTTGGCGATTTCTTCTTCGATGCCGTACTTATGGAAGAGCGGGATTTTTTCGTTATAGAATATCGCGCGATTTTTGAATCGCGGCATCGCGATGGAGAAGAAATCTTTTATTTTTTTGGCGACGGGTTCATAGTCGCAGATGACTTTATCTATTTTGGTGTTGAATGTATCTCTCAGCGTTCGTATTACCAAATCTGATTCTCGGTAAAGCTCGTGCGGCGCTTTTTCCTGCCTGATTCTTTTTTCGATTACGGACCAGAGCCGACGGAGATAAATCAAATCGTTTTGGATATCGCGTTTGGAGCAGCCCTGGCCGGCGGTGCGTATGATAAAACCGTGGCCTTTGGGCGGAGCGCACTGGTCGAGCAGTTCGCGGAGGCGTTTGCGTTCGTCCTCATCTTCGATTTTGTGTGATACGCCGTTCTTGCGCATCCAGGGCATCATAACAAGATACTTGCCGGGCAGCGAAACGTACGTTGTAAGCGTGGGTCCTTTTGTGTTGACGCCTTCTTTGGTAACCTGCACTACAAGCTCAAGGCCTTTTTTAAGGCATTTTTGAATCGGCATCCTGTCTTTGAGCGCTTTTCGTCTGCCGATTGCCTCGGTATTTTCGTCTTCGTAGCCGTTGAAGTATTTCGGGTGCAGGTCGCTGATGTGCAGAAAGCCGTTGCGGCCGATGCCGAAATCCACAAACGCGGCCTGTATGGCCGATTCGATGTTTACGACTTTACCTTTATAAATATTTCCGACGTGACTACCGAGGCTTGCCCGCTGCATATACAATTCTTCGAGCGCTCCGTTTTCCACAACGGCTACACGGCATTCTTCGGTCTCAGCCACGTTGATTAGCATTTCTCTTGACATATATTCGTCCTATTTTATTTTTTTTAAACCACAGATTAACACAACTTAAAAAACTTAATTTCGCGCATTGGCCATATCATTCCACAATACTTTTGTTCTTGTAACAGGCCCGGCGAGATTTTTGATTTCGAGGCCTAATAACGCCAGCATTTCCTCGATTCTAACCGAGCCGTTCGGGCCGAATCCTGCACTAACAGTAACCCTGTGGCCGGCAATTTTTATCGATTCTATAAAATTTCTAACATCTATTGTTTTTGGTCTCGTATTTTTGCCCGAAGTCCGCGTGAGTACGAGAGAATCACTTGCGAGAATTTGAACTGCTTTTTCATTTAAATTTTTCGCATCGGCAAGTTTGACCACAAACACATAAACGGCGGTTCCGTTTTGAAATGATACATCTTTATCAGCTAATTGCGCATCGAAAAGCTCTATACCATCGGGCATTTGCGTCGAAAGTTTTTCTTTTAATATCTGAACCTCGAGCGGGCCTGTGCGATTGAGCGGCAGGCAGCAGATTTCATCATCGCAGGCAAGGCCTACGGTTCGCGGCAAAGGCAAAGAGATTTTCATACGCGGATTGAAGCCCAGACTGTAAACGGTATCCAGGGCGGCACGGGCGCAGGCTCGCTGGAACATTCGCAGCGTTTCTGCGTGCGAGAGAAATCGCAAAGTGCCGGACACTTTGAATTTCAACACCAACAAAATGGGCCTGTCAGAATTATCGATAAAAACCTCCATATAAAAACTTTAAAAGGCCTCAGGGAGTACTTCTCTCGTCGCACTTCGCAGATATGTCGAAATCTGCCTTTCGGAATTCATACTCAAAACTTTTCGAGCGCAGGCGTTGCAGTCTTCGATAGTGACCGAGCGGATAATCTGTTTTATTTCTGGAATCATCGGCGGGGCAAGCGAAAGGGTTCTTATTCCCATTCCGAGCATCAACATAATATGTTCGGGTTCTGATGCGACCTCGCCGCAGATGCTGACGTCTATTTGCTCTTTGTGAGCGTCCTGAATAACGGTCCTTATCAGCCGCAACACGGCCGGGTCGACGGGCGAGTAAAGCGTTGAGACCATCTCGTTTCCACGGTCAACGGCGAGCGTATACTGCGTCAGGTCGTTTGTGCCGATGCTGAAGAAATCGACATCGCGGGCAAGAGTCGCGGCCGTCAAAGCTGCCGAGGGAGTCTCTATCATTATGCCGATTTTGATATCGCGGTTGTACTCGATATTTTCTTCTTCGAGGTCTTCCATCACGTCGTGCAGAATCATCTTGGTCTGCATCACCTCCTGAATATTGGTGATGAGCGGGAACATAATTTTCACGTTGCCGAGCTTCGAAGCACGCAGAATCGCGCGCAGCTGTGCCTTGAACATTGTCAAATGTCTGAGGCAATACCGAATGGAACGAAGTCCCAGGAAGGGGTTCGGCTCTCGGACGAATCTTCTGTCCTGCGTATATTTGTCGGCGCCGAGGTCCATCGTTCGTATTATCACCGGCCGTTCGCTGAAGACCTTTATTGTCTCGGCGTACGCATCGTAATGTTCCTGCTCGGTTGGTTCCTGCTCGGAGCCGAGGTATAAAAATTCAGTACGGTAAAGGCCTATGCCTTCTCCGCCTTTATCCAAAATCAAATTCGCCTCGTCGGGATATTCTATATTGCCGAGCAGCGTGATTCGCACACCGTCGCGGGTAACGGCCGGTTTTTCACGAATGGCGTCGAGCTTCTGCTCCATCTCGACAAATTCCCGCGAGTATTTGCGATACTCTTCGATTGTCACTTCGTCGGGTTTTGCGATGACAATGCCGCGGTTGCCGTCGATGATTACGATGTCCCCGCCGTTGACGGTTTCGGTGAAATCTTCAAGGCCTACAACACAGGGAATGCCAAGGCTCCTGGCGACGATGGCGGCGTGGCTGGTTCGACCGCCGACGTCCGATGCGATTCCTTTTACAAAATCTTTATTGAAGCTGGCGGTTTGGGTCGGGTTTAGCTGCCTTACGACAACGACAACTTCTTCGGTGAGGTGCTCTATATCTTCACGTTTCGAGCCGAGCAGATGTCGCAGCAAACGCCTTTCCATATCGTAGATATCCGCGGCCCTTTCGCTGATATAGGCATCTTTAACATTCGCAAAATGCGAGGCGATATCTCTCAGGACGGTCGAGACGGCATACTCGGCAGTGACCGATTCGGCGTGAATCAAATCGGTAACCTGTTTTCTCAGGCTGCGGTCGTGAAGAAACCGAAGATGAACGGCGAAGATGTCCTTGATTTTACGCTGTTCGATTTCGGACTGCTGCGATTCAAGCTCGGTCAGCTCCTTAACAGCTGAGCGAAACGCGTTGCGGGCGCGCTGGGCCTCCATCATCCTCTGCGAGGCGTTTACGGAACGCCGGGGAATGCGGTAATCTTCGGCGTCAATGACGATGCACTTGCCGATGCTGATTCCCGGCGAAACTGCTATACCTTTTTTTATTTCCATTTTCTGTTTTTACAGAGATTATTTTTTATTATCAGCCGGCAGTCCGAATTTTTTCACTTCGACCAGGTCACGAAGGGCCTCGGCCGCTTGTTTGGCATCGGGACCTTCGGCTTTTACTTTGAGCTTTGTGCCACAGGTCGCGGCGAGCATGCTCATCTGCATTATACTTTTACCATCAACGCTTGTCTGGTCATTGCTGACGCTGATATCCGATTTAAACTGGCTGGCAAGGTCGACAAACTGCATCGCCGGCCGCATATGCAGACCGTCGTTGTTACTGATTTTTACTTCTATTTCGTATACTTCCTCTGCCAATGTCCTTTCCTCAGATTTCATCGGGTTTAAATCCTGTCAACCCATTCATAATTTTATAATTCAGGATTTTCGTCGGCTTCACGAAGCAAATCTTCGACCTCTTCGGGCGAACCCGCCTGTCGAAGGAAGCTGCGAAATTTTTCTTTCTGCAAATGCCCGAAAACATTTTCCATCGCCTTGAGGTGGCTTTCCGGGTTATTTTCCGGGCTTACTAAAAGTATTACCGAAAATACAGGCTGTTTATCGAGCGCCCTGAAATCTATTCCTTCTTTGCTGAGGCCAACAACAGCGACCGGTTTTTTTACAAGGCCGGTTTTGACGTGCGGCACGGCGACGGCTTTACCAAGACCCGTACTCGCTTCGTTTTCTCTTCTGATAATAGCGCGAGTGATTTTTTCCTTGTCTTTTTTGTTCAGCGCACCCGCATCGCATAATGAACCGACCATTTCGGTTATAACGGCATTGCGCTCTGTGGAGCCTAACTGTGCTACAGTCGCCTTGAAACAAATAAAATCAACCAACTTCATTCGTAATTTCCCGGTAAATCCACTTTGGTGCCGAACGCGTTTTCATACGAGCACGATTACTGCATTTGCGGAGCTGTGCCGCTGTGCTTGTTATTGCGCTGTTTTTCCTTTTTTCTTTTGAGCTGTCTTTCGAGCTTATGTACCGCCAGGTCTATGCAGGCATACGCGTCTTCGCCTGTTTCGGTAACTACGAACACATTGCTGTGCTCGGCGCG
>JBBABK010000165.1:0-5001 GCA_041657685.1 Phycisphaerae bacterium
TTCTGTCATTGATGGAGCGGTCGATCTGCAAGTTTCTCTTACGAAAAATGTATGTACGGTTAACATACCCACCGGTAACATACGTGCTATGGATTTTGCATTCATGACTCAGGAAAAAAAGGTGTTGTTGGCGAAAAGTGGCCATGCAGCTACATTGAACTTTTTAAGAAGTGAAGCGCTTCATTTGGGGCCTGACGAAGGAATGAGTCAGATTTGTCGTGATCGAGATGAGGCGTATTTCGCATTTGTTGAAGAAGCTGAGTTACCTACAGCAGAAATAATTGTAGCAGAGTATACGACAGAATGGTTTTGGAAGTTGTTCCCTACTATCTTATATTGGCGATTGAAAAATGCCCATGTTAGAGTTTTGGTTGGCCACCATTATAATGATAGAAGAGAAATTGAACGAAGAAGAATCTTGACAGGTATGGGTGTTGAATCATTTGAAGATAGAGCGATACCTATTTCAGGGTATATTTTCTCTCGTCATGACCCAACCTTGTCTGCTGCGATTATTTATAGGAATAGAGGTGATGACTTTTCTCCATTTGCTACTCGTTATTCCGGAAGAGCACATCAGAATGCAATATTGAGTATTAAAGAAAAAATACTACAGGGAGTGCCAAGTTACCAAAACCAACCAGAAATTAATATGGCTATTACTGACTGTCAAAATATAATCGAGCTAATTAAAAAAGGTGTTGCTCAATATGAACGTGATGAAGTTGAAATTAAATTGGAGGAAATAGAAGTATGTAAAATCAAAATGCTAACGAAATTTGTCAGAGGTTACAAATACAAGCAGATACATCATCTAATAGAAGCCTATGAAAAATTAAGTACAAAACCCTTTGATGTAATTTCAGTAAATCTTGCTGACAAGACAAATTCTCATGTAACACCACCAGTTTTAGAACTAGTGAATGATTGCTTTGTAGCCATTGAAGGAAACACGAGAATATATTACTGCTCCAATAACAAGATTGAGAAAATCAAATGCCTAGTTGTTCGTGGTGTTGAAGATCCCTTACCAAGTAAAATTGTTAATGTGGAAGAGGTTCAATTAACAGCTTTAGATTTGTTGCCAGTGGTTAGAATGCCAGAATTTAGTTCGAATCGCTTTAGGCATATAGAAGGAGCTGTAAGGCCGGTCTAAACTTCAAAACAGGAAAGATATAAAATGCATAGTAAACTAATAGGCAAAGATGCGTTAGAAGCATATATAACCATTATATTAGATAATCCAAATATATCTTCAATATTTTTAGCAGAATTTTCCCAACCCCCATTATTGAGAGAGAGAACAGGTATTACTTGCGAAGAGGAAGAAATTGTAACGAAAGCACTTAGTATCCGTGAAAGTTATGGCATACCTTTTTGGGATGCTTTAATGGTTAGTTGTTTTTATAGAAGTCCTGTGCCAAACAAATTGCTAGATGCAGCAATGTATCATCAGGATACTTTTGGGTGTACTAAAGAATATTCAAGAGATGAAATAGCTAAAGGTGATGTGCAAAAAACTGCCAAAACTTTAGACAACGGAAGAATTTTAGCAATTACCTCAGAAGTAAAACTAAAAAATGGCTCTATTTACCATATCCCGATGTTGGATTTTCACTGCCCAATTAGCAGTGAAAATCTTCAACTTATAACCGGAGTTTTATCAAGATTAGTATCAGGAGGTGCGTTAATTTTAGAATCAGGCGAGTCATATCATGCGTTTGGTATGCAAATTATTTCAAAAGAAGATTTTATTCAGTTTTTAGGTAAATCGCTACTATTTACTCCAATTATAGATCGAGCATACATTGGACATCAACTGATTGAAGGAAGATGTGCTTTGAGAATATCAAATGGTGGACGTGGTAAGAAAAAACCGCAAGTTGTATCTGTATTAAATGGCTAAATCATTCCTGTGTCATTTGTCGCATCGTAATGCGAAATATTCAGAATAATAGCGTATAGGGAAGAATTTGGTTTGAGGCATGCGATGAGGCACATACAGTTTTTACGCAGGGCCGGTTTTCGGGCCGGAGTAAATTATTTCACTTGGTACCCAAACCAATCAGGTTTATTACTATACTTATCCAGCAAAATCTGTATTTTTTCTTCATCATCAGATTTCCAAACTATTTTGTCATATAAACGTGATTTCGAATAAGGGGACGATAGTTCATCATAACAAGAAATTGTTAATACACGATCAACAGGTATTTCAACATCTTCCCTACCTCCGAAATTATCACCTACAAATGTCCCTTTTTCCCAGCCCCTTGGTGTCAGATGGTAGTCTTGTCGCTCTCTACTAAGTGGCATATAATTTTCTCCTTGCAACCATTAAAAACAATAACTCCGCCACACGCCGAAGCAACACCCCCGCTGGTTTGTGTGCCAAACCAATCCCCTGTTGGTTTGTATTCAAACCATAACACATGGATAAAGGCGCGGGGGCTAAATTTATTTTAATAGGCCGTAGTCGGTTAATGCTTTGCGAAGTATTTCTTTATTCGCGTCGTCGAGAGGCGTCATCGGCAGGCGCAATTCGTCGGAGGCGAGGTTCAGCATAGCGACGGCGGTTTTGATTGGAATAGGATTTGTCGCCAGTGACAATAGATTTTTACTCAAGGCAAAGAGTTTTTTGTGCCATTTCTGGGCTGAGACGAAATCGCCTTCGAGCAGCAAATCTGTCATTGCTTTTACATCGGCGGGCACGATATTGGCGACAACGCTGATAACACCTTTGCCCCCTACCGCGGCGATAGGCAGCGTCAGTGAATCGTCGCCGCTTAAAATGGTCATATCGCAAAGAGAAGCTATTTCGCTTGCCATATCAAGTCGGCCGCTTGCTTCCTTGATTGCGACGATGTTATCGAGCTGCGATAATCTTGCGACGGTCTCGGCGGTCAGGCCTGTGCCGCCGCATCGGCCGGGGATGTTGTAAAGTACTATCGGCAGGTCGACTTCCTCGGCTATGGCCTTGAAGTGCTGATAGAAGCCTTCCTGTGTTGGTTTGTTGTAATACGGACAGACCTGGAGGGTTGCGTCGGCACCGACTTTCTTGCTGAACTCGGTCAGCTCGATGGCCTCGGCAGTGCTGTTGGAGCCTGCGCCTGGGATAACGGGGACCGACCCGCCGACGGTTTTGACGACCCGCTCGATTACCTGCTTGTGCTCAGCGTGGCTGAGCGTCGGTGATTCTCCGGTTGTGCCGACGGGCACAATTGCGTCGATTCCGTTTTCAATTTGAAATTCGATAAGCTCATCGAGCGTTTCGAAATCAATTGCTCCGTCCTGAAAAGGTGTAATCAAAGCTACCATTGCACCGTGAAACATTTTTTACTCCCGTTAATTAGTCGTTAGTCGATAGTCGTTAGTATTTAGTATTTAGAAAGAATTTTCAGGTATTGGCGGACGGTATGAACGAGTCCGGTATCAAGGGCCTCGGAAATCAGGGCGTGGCCGATTGATACTTCGAGTACGCCTTTAACGCCGGTCAAAAACGTATCGAGATTTTGCAGGTTGAGGTCGTGGCCGGCGTTGACTCCAAGGCCTGCGTCCTGCGCGGCTTTGGCAGCGTCGGCATAAAGGCTGACAGTTTCCTGCAAGTTTTTATTTTCGCGAAAGGCGAGGGCGTAAGGCTCGGTATAAAGCTCCACACGGTCAATCGGCGCCTTAGCGGCAAGCTCGATGCCGGGAACGGCGTCCACAAAAACACTGACGCGTATGCCAAGCTGGTTCAGCTCTTCGGCAACTGGACGGAGGCGTTCGAGATTGGCTTTTATGTCCCAGCCGTGGTCACTGGTATTCTGGCCAGGGACGTCCGGCACAAGCGTAGCCTGGTCGGGCCTGATGTCACGCAGCAGGGACATTAATTTTCCGGTAAAAGGATTGCCTTCGATATTGTACTCGGTGTCGGGGAAATCCTCGAGCATATCGCGCAGCTCGTACGCGTCCTGATAGCGGATGTGGCGTTCGTCGGGGCGGGGATGCACGGTAACGCCGTGCGCACCGGCTTTTATAACGGCCTGAGCGGCCTCGAGTACGGACGGGATTCCGATGTCGCGCTGGTTGCGCAACAGGGCAATTTTATTCAAATTTACGCTGAGTTTGGTCATAGCGATGTGATTATATCCCCTCTTGATAAAAATAACAAGGCAAGGAAAAAGAGCAATTTAATATCTTTATTCAATCAGGAAAAAATGAAGGGAATATGGTAAGACGTTTTTTTCACTTCTGAGGCAGCTTTTCGTATTCAATCTCGAACCTGATTTTGTGCCGCAACTCCTGCTCGGCAATAGCCAGGAAAGCATCTCTGGATTCGGTATTGCCGGCCTTGAGTGCCAAATCTATGTACATTCTGAAGGATATGTCTTCTTTTTCCATACCTAATACAAGCAGGTCCGCATAATCCATTTCCGCAATTTCGTCTGATTCGATTTTGTATGCGGTTTGAGACAAGTCGTCTTCCGGGACGACTTCGCCGAGTTTTATTAGTTCCAATTCGAGTTTTTCTTTATGCTCAAGCTCTTCTTTGGCCATATCTTCGAGCAGAAATTTAATTCCGGGAAACTTGGCGACTTCTCTTATCGCCAGTATAAATTTGTAGGCCTCCTGCTCACGGCGTATTGCGAATCGAATGATTTGTTCTTTTGTCTGCTCTGACATATTTGCGACCCGCAAATATAAGAATATCGAAAAACAGAATTACCCGGCGTTAATCAGAGGGACGGCGTTTGCATCAGCCGGCTGCTGCTGAGCAAGCTGCCGCAAAAACTGTTTCCACCGCGGTTTGGGTTTTATGCCAATCAATTTTATTTGATTCAGCTCATCGAGAAGCTCCCGGGACTGCTGAGGCGAACTGCCGACGAAGCTGATTAAGGTTTTTCCAATGGCGCAGGTGTCATCAATATCGTCTTCGAGCAGGCGGTTGGTTACCAGCGAACCGGCAAGTTTCATCTGGCCGTTATTTAGATATAACTCCAGCCTTCCGGCGCGGAGCTG
>JBBABK010000166.1:0-5051 GCA_041657685.1 Phycisphaerae bacterium
GAATCATAAACCAGTCGGAATTCGGGCCTGCCCGCCCACTGCGTCAGCAATATAGCAGCACCGACCATCGTACCGACGATAGCCAGCAGCAGCGCCTTTTGAACGATGCTGACGTTTTTCCATACAGCCGCGAGCTTTTGTAGTAAATCCATTTTGGTTCCCGTTTAACTGCGGTTCAAATACCCATCTGCATAGTCTGCTTGTACGCCTCGATTAATTTATTCCTGACGCCGACGAGCAGCTTGAAGCTCATATCCGCTTTTGCGACGCTGGAGACGACCGAGGTGATGTCCTGATTTTTTCCCGTGAGCAAATCGGCGATGGATTCGTCGGCCTGTTTTTGCATACCGTCCACGTTCGATATTTGATTCTTCACCGAATCGACGGCCTTTTTAAACTGCTCGGTTTTGTCTGAGGAGATACTGCCGATTGACTGCGGGCCGGCTGATGGATTTACTGACGCGATGTTGGGGTCAAAATTTATCATAATTTTACTTACTCGGTTTTACCTAAGCAGCTCCAATGTACTTTCTACATTGACTGGTACCGTTTCATAACCGCGACATTCGCCTGATATGTTCGAGCCGCTACGGTGAGGTTCATCATTTCGATAGGAAGATGAACGTTTGGCATCGACACGTAGCCGCTTTGGTCTGCCTGGGGGTGACCGGGGTCAAGGATTTTTTGAAAATCAGTCGTATCCGAAACTATTTTTTCAATAGCGACACCGGTCACCGGGTCGTTGGATTGGGCGGTAAGGGAAGCTTCGAGCCTTCTGTAAGGCTGTCCGTTGCCGACGTCGGTTGTCCGTGCGTTGGCAACGTTGGAGGAAATAATCTCCATCGATTTTTGATGTGCTCGCATACCTGATACGGCTATGTCCAGTGCGCCGAATGAGTCAACCTTCATATGCGAATCCTTTAGCATCTAAAATTTCGTATTTCGAAATTTATCATTTTATTTTTCACGGCGTTTGTAACGCCTGTTCCATCTGTTGATATTTTTTGTTGAGCAGTCTTACGTACATTTTGTGGCGCAGGGAGTTTTCGACCATTTGGCCTACTTCGTCTTCGAGCGTCACGTCGTTGCCGTTGGATTTGACGGCGGTATCGAGCGGGTTGAAAAATTCGGGTTCGAGATTTTCGAGTTCTTCGGGGTCGTCCGATTCCATTGCTTTGGCGAGCAATTCTTCGAATCGGACGTCAACGCGACGATAGCCGGGCGTTTCAAGATTTGCGATGTTCGCGGCGATGGCTTTCTGCCGCAATTGTTCTACGCGTGCACCGGCTGCAAGCAGTTCGGTTATCTCTGCCATATCCAACTACCAGAATGTAAGGAGCCTTATTGACAGTCGCCCGTACTGCAACGACACAGTACGGGTCTGTCACTTGGTGTATTGCAAAAAATATGCCAATTGTTCGCGAACGATTCATAGGCCTGTTGCGAAAAGGGGATTTGGAGTGGAAATAACGCGGTTATTGCAATTTGTAAATTTCAAAAATCAATCCTTCAACGGCGGCATATCCGTAAGAGAATTATACAAATGGTGTTTTGTTTCTGTCGCCTTGGCCACTGGCTAATTAGGCATAGATTTCCTGGTAAAGAGGAATAAAAATCCGCATTAAAAAGCCGGCAAAAAAAGCATAAAAAAATCAAGAATTTTTTAGTGCCTAAAGCCTTGTTAATTAATGACTTAGGTGTTGGCTGTGGCGGGGCGTTTTAATGCGTCGATAATGGCACAAAGATTGCTTATAGAACGGTGTATGGATACAACCTCCATTAACAATTTGTTCGCGCTCCTCGATGCTCGAATGGTGATGCCGCAGCCGAAGGCTGACTTTGTCGGGGTCGCAAAGCAGGGCGAGCAGTGTATAGATGCGGTGCAGGATAAAATCGTATCGGCGGAAAACGGCAGTGTTACAGAAAAAGTCGAGTTCAAAGACGCGCTGACCGAGCGGGAAAATCAAGTTACTGATGATAAACAGGAAGAAATTAAACCGGCCGATGAGTCCGATAATGAAACGACAGATGATGCCGTTAATAATGTTTTTGCGATGCTCGGCGATGTGACAGCGAATATCGAAATGCCCGGCCAAAACGCTGATGCGATTCAAATCAGTCCCGAACAAAAGGCGGCTGCGGTATTGAGCTACCTCAAAGGCACTGAGCTTGCAGCCGATGAGGCGCAAAACGAGCAGGGCAATACTGAAAACGCGGTTATTGACGAACTGCTCGGCGGCACAAAAGAGGCGGTGAACCCCAAGGCCAATGAGCAGGTACTTGAAGCTAACAGCAATAATAATCAACAGCAGGTCGAAGAACAAGTCGTTCAGCAAAATACAGAGCAGAAAACTACCGGGCAGCAGAGTGCAAATCAGAATCAGCCAACGATTAGCAAAGAACTGGGCGGTCAGGAGCAAAAAGTTACGGTTCAAACGGTTAATGAACAGCCTGTTACCCAGGAAAATCAAAACACTCAAACGCAGCAGGTGAAAGTTGAAGCCACACAGGCGGTAAACGCGCAGCCAAACGTGGAAATAAAGCCCGCGAATACGAATGAGACGCCGGAGAAAATCGAAAGTCAGCAAACCGCGGCGAATCAGGAATTTGCCGTCGAGACTGAAGGTTCAGCGGAAAAGAATAGTACGAAAAATGATACCGGGTCGTTTTTAAAGCAGGACGGCGCCGAGCAGCAGGTCGTTATCAATACTGATATGACGGAAAAAGCTCCCGATGTCGCAAAGGCGGAACAGCCTAACCAGTCGCAGTTCGGTAAAGAGGTTTATGAAAAGGCCGGCGAACAGATTAACGAATCAATCGCTAATTCCGTCAAGGCCGGCGAAGATGAGGTGACAGTCCGGCTGAATCCGCCGGAGCTGGGCAGTGTGGTAATCAGGCTGAATCGGCAGGACGGGCAGGTAACCGGTTCGCTGGAATTCAGCAGGGCCGAGACGAAATCCGAGATTCAGCAGCTTATGCCGCAGCTTGTTCGCAATCTCGCCGATTCGGGCATCGCGGTCAAAAGGCTGGACGTTATTCAGACACAAATCGACAACACGGGCCAGCAGCAGCAATTCAGAGAGCACGTCGCGCAGGACGGCGGTGCATATCAGCAATTCAGTCAGAATCAATCGCAGTCAGGCCCTGCCGGCGGATACGACTGGCTCAGCGGCGAATCGATTTACGCCGGCAGTGAGCTGACCAGCGATTCATATATCAGCGACGCGGCTGTAAACATCCTGGTTTAGCCGCGGCGCAAGATTAATCCTTATTACTGCCACCAGCCGGATGCAGTCCACATACCGCACCACTTGGGTGTAGTTCCACTATCATAGTCTTCTTTGATGAAGATTTCCTGTTTTTTCAGATATTCCACGTGCCCGTCATAAAATCCCACGTTGGCTCCTTCATTGTGACGATACAGCACCGGGCCATCGATATTATAAGGGTCAGCTTTATAATCATCGATACTGGAATGACCGAGTTTGTCCCATCCTATGCGGTAATCTGCGCCTTTATACCATTTGCACCACCAGTCAATCCCGTCTGTGAACTGTAGCTTGTCCGCAGGACTTTTCAGCATATCGATCTTGTGTCCGCAAAATCCTTTATACAGCGGGACATCAGGTTTATATTTAAACCATATAGCTTCATTTGGCCAATCGGAGGCATTGTACGCATAACTCAGCAAGACGCCTTCTTTCGAGACATTTTGAGGGTCTTTGCTTACAGGGTCGCTGGGACATAAAAATTCCTTCGGCAATGCATATACGCCCTTTTGTGCTTTCTCATTATCTGCTCCCGTGAGTTCTTTTTTCTGTATGTACGCTATAAACGCATCGTTATGCAGCCATCTGTAATCATAAAAATCGGGAGGATCTTTCTTAAACGGGTCTTCGCCGAATTCTTTAAAGCTCAGTGGGACATAGAAGCCGTCGTAGGTCGATGCGTAGGAATTGCTTGCCTGGCCGAAGGTTTTTAAATGCTGGCCGCAGACGATTCTGTAGGCGAGTTCCCTTGCCTTTGCAAGGCTGGGCATAAGAATCGCAAGTAACAGCGCGATTACGGAAATAACTACAAGCAGCTCAACCAAAGTAAATGCCTTTTGTTTCCTCATAGACAGGGTCCTTTCGAACTGAATTATCAAATACAGTTAAATGCAGTTACGAATCAATTTGCTCGGTGACAGACTTAGATGCAGAGTCAGTGAGCGGCGGCAGGAATTTTCAAAATAAGGTGTGTCATGCTTTTCCTCTCAAATCAAACTCAACGTCTTGTCAAGCTTGCCCGCAGTTATTACGTCGGTGCATACTTAAATGTTCATAAAATTGTGGATAGCAAAGGTTTTTTTATCTTTGCTATGACAGAAATAAATAGCTCATAGCCTGAGAGATAAGTATCAAAATACGTTTATGCAGATTTTTACCAGACAGGTACACAATCAGGGTCCATATTGAATCTTCTCGGGTCGGTGCATAACAGCCAGTTGTCGGCAATAGTTGCAAGATCGAAAAGATTAATGATACAGTCCTGATTCGTGTCAATCAAAGATATCTGCGGTGCCAACCCTCTTTCGATTACCTCGGCGCAGCTTTTGGGTTGCCAGGCCTCATAGTGTACATAAATAGTTGGGTAATTAAGAATCCGGTCGTAAATTGCGAACTCATCGACGTATCCGGCAAAAGCATTGTAGGTTTCTCCCAAATCGTTTTCCGCTCCAATAAGGATATGAGAAAGTTCCGGTCCGAGGTGCGAACCCGTAGCGGTGAAAAGCTGGTTATATTCCTGATTACCGTCGAGATAAATTGTCACCATCAGATTATCTGTAACATCATTGAAATTTTCGTCATAAGTAACGACAAGATGATGCCATTTTGCGTCAAACAACGGATTAACACCCGTATAGCCAAGGCCACTTCCGCCGGATACACGAATTTCATCGGAAGCAACACCCACAGCCGGCGCGGCATTTTCGTTAACTGATGGGCCGTGTTGCTGGAAAAAGAATGCGTTAACATCAGGTTGCTGCTGGTCCTGCGGAAATGATTTGA
>JBBABK010000167.1:0-5044 GCA_041657685.1 Phycisphaerae bacterium
TTCTTATCAGCGCTCCACTGACAATGGGAACGGTGGTCTGGATTGGTAAGCGGATAAGAAAGGCGACTAAAAAATCCCTAAAGATAGCCGGTGTAATGCTGGGCAAGTTAAGCGAAGCTTTCGGTTCTGTTCGAATCATTAAGGTTTACAACCGGCAGGAATATGAGCGGGAAAAGTTCGAAAATATAATAAACAATATGCTCAAACATCTGCTTCGTATAAGCAAGGCAGATTCAGCCACTGGCCCTATTATGGAAGTACTCGGCATGCTTGCGGGCAGTGCCGCCCTGCTGTTCGGGATTCATTGGGTACTTTCCGGTGGGATAGATGAAAGCGAATTCTTCGGTTTACTGCTATTGCTCGGAGCGGCTGCTGAAAGTGTACGCAAAAGCAGCGATATCTGGAACAACATTCAACAATCCAATGCCGCAGCTGAAAGAATATTCGATCTGCTGGATGAACCGGAAGAATTTGAAAAACCCGACGCACAAACCATGGAAACTGTAAACGGCAGGATAGAGTTTCGGGACGTGGTATTTTCCTATCCAAGCTCAACGAAACCGGTTTTGAACGGAGTTAACCTGACCGTCCAGGCGGGACACAACATCGCGATAGTCGGACCGAACGGTTCGGGCAAGACGACGCTGGTAAATTTAATCCCGAGATTTTATGACGTAGATTCCGGCGCGGTGCTGATTGACGGGGTCAACGTTCGCGATTTGAAGCTTCACAGCCTTCGGGAACACATCGGGCTGGTAACGCAAAATATAGTTACTTTCAATGATACAATCGCGGCCAATATCGGGTACGGCAAAAACGGTGCGACGACCGATGAGATAACAGCGGCGGCGGAAAAGGCAAAGGCGCACGAATTTATCACACAGATACCAAATGGTTACGAAGCGAAAATCGGTGAATACGGGGCAGGGCTGAGCGGCGGACAGCTTCAGCGAATCGTAATCGCAAGAGCAATCCTCAAAGACCCGGCAATATTAATTTTCGACGAGGCGACCAGCCAGGTGGACGCCGAAAGCGAAGCGAAGATTCACAGCGCTATCGAGGAAATTATGAGCCGACGAACGACTATCATTATTGCTCACAGGTTCAGCACGGTAATAAGCGCAGATATAATAGTGGTGATGGATAAAGGCAGGATAGTCGCACAGGGCAAACACGACGAACTGATACGAGGATGCACGCTGTATCAAAATCTTTATGAAACTCAACTGGTTAAGGCCTGATATGGCAAAAGGCTTGTCTTTAATACGGCCGGCGTTAAAATCCATTTTTTGAACTCATAGCGGTACGGCTAAAACGCCGATTAGTATAATAGTTAACTGTGAGGCAGAATTACAGGCGATATGGATAGTTATGACTGATTTAAAAAGACATCAAAGAGCATACGAGCTGTTCACCCGTTACGAGGGCAATCCCATCCTGACGGCCAGGCACTGGCCTTATCCGGTCAATTCGGTAATGAACCCGGCAGCTATTAAGCTGAATTCAGAGACGCTGCTGCTCGTTCGCTGCGAGGATATGCGGGGATTTTCGCATCTGACGGTCGCGCGAAGCGAGGACGGTTTTACGGACTGGAAAATCGACGATGAGCCTACAATGAAGGCTGATATCAATACGCACGAGGAACGATGGGGGCTGGAAGACCCGCGTGTTATATGGCTGCAGGAACAAAAGCAATTCGCGATTACATACGTATCGTTCGGCGAAGGCGGGCCGACCGTTTCGCTGGCGATTACGAAAAATTTCAAAACGTTTGCGCGGCTCGGAGCGATGCTGCCGCCGGAAGATAAAGACGCGTGCCTGTTTCCGAGAAGATTTCGCGGACGGTTCGCATTGATACACCGGCCGATTGTACGAGGCGAGGCGCATATGTGGATTAGTTTTTCGCCGGACCTAAAGCACTGGGGCGACCATCGGCCGTTAATCAGGACTCGCGCGGGTTACTGGGATAACGCCAGGGTCGGTCTTGCGTGTCAGCCTATTGAGACGGAACATGGATGGCTTGTTTTTTATCACGGGGTGCGAGGCACAACCGCCGGTGCGGTGTATCGGCTGGGATTAACACTGCTGGATATAAATGAGCCGTGGCGAGTGCTGCGGCGCAGCGATGAGTGGCTGCTTGGGCCGAGAGAATTTTATGAGCGAGTTGGCGACGTCGGTGATGTGGTTTTTCCGACCGGTGTAACGCTCACGAAAGAAACCGATACGGTGAATATATATTACGGCGCTGCAGACTGCACTGTGGCGGTGGCGACGGCCAAGATGAGCGAGGTCATAGACTACATACTCAGCAGCCCTGAAGGTGAAGATTAGCATATCTGCTGTTCATTTGGGTAATTTGGACACTTTCATTCGGTGCATAAAAAAAGCCAGACTCCAAATAAAGAATCTGGCTTCGGAGGAGGGTGATGAAAAGCTAATTAATGCAGTTTATCTCTATGCTATTTTCCATTCCTTCCACCATATAGGTATAATTTAATAATCGCCTATGAAAGGCGGAAATCTTTAATTAAAATGTATTTTAAACTTAGAGAACAATTAACGTTAAAATAATCAAGCACAAACCCTTGAAAAATCCTGATTTTTTGCTAATTTTCTTAAAAATCCGCAAAATTCGCCTGATTTTATTGGTTAAATGTACGCAATAGGTTTAGCGTATGTTCTATAAATTTTACTATTTTGTTGTTAGTTATTTTGCCCAATGTGAATGGAAGTAAAAATATGAACGCAAAAATCACTATCGCTGAACTTGTTAACGCCAAATCGCAAGGCCGAAAATTCACCGCTGTAAGCTGCTATGACTATCTTACAGCCCGCTTTGCCGAGCAGGCAGGCATTGATATGGCGATTGTGGGCGATTCCGCGGCCCAGCTTGTTCTTGGGTTCGATTCGACGCTGCCTGCGACGATGGATTATATGGTCGTTATAACCGCGGCAGTTCGCAGAGGTGCTCCAAATTTATGCCTTGTCGCAGATATGCCTTTCCTATCTTATCAAGTCGGTCTTGCCGAAGCTGTTAAGAATGCCGGACGATTCGCCGCCGAGGCGGGTGCACAAATCATAAAAATTGAAGTGACCAGCACGCATTTGAATGTGATAAAAGCGGTGAGTGACGCAGGTATGGCAGTGATGGCTCATATTGGTTTGCGTCCGCAGAATATAGGTAAAATAGGCAGGTTCAAAGCGGAAGGTACAACCGCTGAAATGGCGAGTGAATTGTTCGAGCTTGCAAAACAAGTAGTCGATGCCGGTGCGGTAAGTCTGCTTCTGGAGGGGGTTGCGACGGAAATCGCGGAGTTCATTACGAAAAATATACAGGTACCCGTTGTCGGATGCGGGTCGGGGCCGGGCTGCGACGGGCAGGTGCTTGTAGCCCCCGATATACTTGGAATGACCGACGGGCCGAAGCCGAAGTTTTCCAAATCGTTCGGCCGGGCCGGCCAGGAAACGCTCGAAGCATTCAAAAAATACGCGTCCGATGTCACCGCCGGCAAATTTCCCGATGACGAACACTGTTATCATATGAAACAGGGACAGTTGGATTCGCTTCGCCAAATCCTTAACGCTGATTTTGGTGATTGATGATATCATTGATTCCGCTGATTTGGTTTTCATATCTTTTATCCAAATATCGCAGATTGCCTAAGTTTGGCTTTGAATTGGGTTTGTTTTTGGGTTTGGACCTGCGTTTTTGGGTTGAAATTGGGTTTGATTGGGTTTGTTTTTGTCGTCGCTGGTCGCTCGTCGCTCGACGTTAGTCATTGTGGGATAAGGAGTTAGGGCGTTTTTGGGTATTTGGGAAATTGGGTTTGTTTTGCATTTTTTAGTTAATTTGTTAAATGGAATATTGGTTAATTGGTAAAACGGATTGCTTAATCGGTTAATTTGTGAGTGGTTAATTGCTGGGAAATCTATATGTGGAATGGGCGGGAGCATTGTTTGTTGATTGTTCTCCTTTCCGACTTACCTATGTTAACGTGTTGTCAAACAACGTGTGTATTATACCATATTTTTTTAAAAAAGAAAGCAAAAAAACGATATTTTGATACAGATTTTGCAGATTTCACGGTGTTTGCCACTAAGGCGCGAAGGCACTAAGGGCTTAGATGCGATCGCTACACCTTCTTTATATTTTTTAAGCATTTAATCTTTTTGCGATTAAGACAAAATTAAGTGTATAATGTTTAGCAATGGTTTTTCAAAAATTTTCCTTACCTCTGTAGGGAGAAAAACAAATGCCGAATGCAACAAAAAGTTACAGCAATGGTGTAATAAAATCCATCTTTTTTCAAAGTTCACGTGCTGTTTTCCAAGGTGGAGGATGTCGTGGTGCTGCTTTAGCAGGTGCATATGAAGCAGCCAGTAACTGCGGCGTAAAATTTACTGAAGTTGCAGGAACCTCGGCAGGATCAATTATTGCAGCATTAATAGGAGCAAATGCGACTCCCCCAACAGTGAAAAATATTCTCATGGATCTTGATTTTAAAACTCTTCTCGGAAAACCTGAAAAGGGTGATGGATGTAAAAGTGCATTTTTGAGAACGTTAGCTTACTTTTTTTACCCTTTTAAGTATAGTTCTAAAGTGGCTTACATTAGAAACATTATCTTGTTTGGAGGGCGATATTCTTCAGGACCTATCGAAGTTTGGATGAATGATGTTTTAAGAAATCTTTTACCTCATGTTCATGGCAAAGTTCAGTTTAAAGATTTAATTATTCCTACAAGAATTGTTGCGACTGATTTGTCTGCATCAAAAGCTAAAATTTGGGGGACAAAAGAAACACCAGACGAAAGTGTTGCATTTGCTGTTAGATGCTCATGCTCAATACCTTTTGTTTTTCAAGCGGTTGAACATGGATGCAATCGTTTTGTAGACGGTGGAGTAATAAGCAATTTACCAGCTTTTGTTTACAGGGAAGAAGATGCAACTGGTCAATCGATTGCCAATCGAATTCTAGCTTTTAGATTTCAAGGCGAAGATGCACAATCGGTAGAATGGGAACCTAAAGAAACTGCGAGTAGGCT
>JBBABK010000168.1:0-5037 GCA_041657685.1 Phycisphaerae bacterium
TGGACGTCCTACATAATTACCGAATATGTCCCCGGCCGAAACCTTGGTGAAGTATTGCTCGATACAAATATCGCCGATGAAGAAAAAAAGCAATTTCGTAATCAGATTTGCGGCCTTATGACAAGGATGCACAATAAGCGCATAACACACGGCGACTTTAAAAGAACGAATTTCATTTTGTCGGATAAAACAATATATGTCACCGACCTTGATGCGATGAAAGTCCATTTGCCCGGTCCGGTTTTCGAACACAGACGCCGCAAGGACATTACCCGGCTCGAACGAATGTTCTCCGTAAAGCAGTTCAGCTTGCGACGCAAGCCCTGATTGTTTTAATAATTTTTTGAGCAATAACATCTCGGCTGAATTTTTTTACATATTCTTTTGCGTTTGCCGCCATTTGCTGCCTTGCTGAATTATCATTTATCAGTTTTGTGATTATTTCAACCCACTGATTTTCATTTTCAGCGAGTAGTCCCGCCCTGCTTTCTTCGATAAACTGCCGATTAACTCCGACAGGTGATGCGGTCGCTGCCAGACCCGCCGCCATATATTGCAAAATTTTATAGCCGCACTTGCCGCGTGTAAAACGATTATCCGGCAGCGGCGCAAGACCGATATCACACGCGGATAAATCCGACGCCTGCGTTTCCAGAGACCAGCGATTTTCTTCGACCTTGATATTTTTAAACTTCAAAAATGAATCACAGATTATTCTCAAAACTACGTTGTCAAATTTTTGCCCAATTTGCTCAAGCACTGCCTTTAACTGCTCCAGATATTTCAGCGTCGCTGAACTTCCAATCCAAACCAGCCGAACTTTGCCGTCATTCGGTCTGACATCACCGGTTTTGTAATCATCAACCACAAGCCCGGTCGGTATGACGTGTACATTTTTATTAAACCTGCGCGCGTGCTGCGCGAGATAGTCGTTACCGGCGATTACGCAATCAGCCATTTTCGCTGTTCTGGCAAACAGCCGCATATGCGAGGTGTTTTCACTTTGCGGCCGGCTCGCTTTGTACATCACCGCGTCGTCGAAATCATAAATTATTTTACGAGCGTGTTTTCGCAGGCATTTCACGTCGAAAAAATTCAGACATTTCTTATGCAGCAGAACCGCGTCGAATTTTTCCGCTTTTTTAAACAATTTCCACCGTTCGATATAACACTTCGGCAGTTTATGCACCTCGGCTTCGATGCCGTTACTGTGAAATGATTCGAGAAAAATTTCCACACGCTGCCGAAAGCTCGGCCGGGACGGATTGTTACTGATGATAAGAAGCTTCATTTTGAACGAGGTCTTTTAATTATATTCAATAAAGATTAATGTAAACCGGCAAAACATTAGCTTCGTGAAACGCTTCTATAATTTCCACTATCGCTACGAGCCAGATAAACCACATCGCGTCAAACAGGCTCTTGCGAAAACTTTTTGCCATTACAGTATATTCTTCCGGCTCGTGAAACCGTTTCAGGGAAGGTATGAAACCCGGCACTTCTTTTAAGTACTGCTGATATTCGGAGCCGTGTATTTTTGCCAGCCGTTTTTCTTCCGCTCGTATAACGAACGGGTAGTACATTAGAAAAACAACCAAACACAGCACCGCGAAACTGACAGTTTCCGTAGTCAGCCCCACCCCTATAGCTCCTGTAAGACTGAAAAAATACAGCGGATTCCTGCACATCGAATAAGGTCCTGAGGTGATAAGCGTTCCGGTTTTGTATCCGCATATATACAGATTGCACCACAGCCGCCCCACCGTAGCAAAACCGACCATTACCATGCCGACAGTAAAGAGAAAGGTGCTGTAAAGCTCGTTCACCTCCCATCTGCTCCACGAAAAAAGAAGCGCTGCGGCAACTGCTGCAACGAATATCCTGGTGAATATAATTCTCTTTTTTTTGATAATCAACTCTAAGCTCATTTACAACCTTTCAGTTTTATTTGTCGAGCGATGTATCAGTCATCATACCGGCGAATAATTCGGAGGATGTGACTTTTTCGAGCTGTCGCTTATATTTTGCAAGCGTTCTTTTTCGTAGTAAAAATTCCTGAGGGTTCACGGCCTGCGTTGCGTGAGCGAGGTGAACCACATATTGTTTCACCACTTTTTGCGGCAGCTCGACCGTTTTATATCCCCTGTCGAGCAGGTCGAAATATAATTTCCTGCCCGCGGTCATTCCTTTTTTCTTGCCCATCAAAAAATTCAGCCTTTCCCGCCGCAGCACGTCGGTGCGGTAAATGCTGTAAATCGTGCGGTTAAAATATCTGAACCTTTGCAGCGGGTCAGGCTCACGAAACAGCTTTCGCTTGGCAGCTTTGAAATCCAGGTTTTCCTTGAGCCATATCAGCCAATCGCTCTGCAGTTCGATTTTGCCCGTTCCGACGCAGGCGATTTTCTCATCGTTATTAAAATATCTGACTAAATCACCAAGCCATCCGGCTCGCTTTACAAAAACATCCGAATGCAGCGAAACAAAAAATTCCGTATTGCAATTATCCATCGCCAAATCGAGCGCCGCGGCGTGTGCGTATCCGCCGCCGGGTTCGTCCGGCCTGCTTTTGCGTTCTATGAGCTTAATCCATTTCAGGCCGCGAAGATATTCCAGCGACTCATCTGCCGAATCGTTATCAACAACGATAACATCGTACGGATAAGAAGTAAATTTACGTATGCTGCGAAGGCACAGCTTCGTGAAATCGAGCGTCTTATACTGTATGATACCGATTGTGGCTCTGCCGCTGATAAGCTGCGTCATATTGTCGCGTCCCGTGCGTTATCTGTCTGCGTACATCCGCTCGTAGTATTTCATATATTCCTTCGACACGACATTCCGCAGCCAGTCTTTGTGACTGATGTACCAGTCGATAGTTTTGACGATTCCCTGCTCGAAATTAACAGAAGGCTTCCATCCGAGCTTCTTAATAATCTTCGAAGCGTCTATTGCGTATCTTCGGTCGTGACCGGGCCGGTCCTTGACGTGCTTTATTAGCGATTCGGGTTTACCCAGCCGGTCGAGTATTATTCGCACCACTTCCATATTCGATTTTTCGTTACATCCGCCGATATTATAAACCTCGCCGGTTCTGCCTTCGGTCAGCACTTTCCATATCGCCGTGCAGTGGTCATATACGTACAGCCAGTCACGCACGTATAATCCGTCGCCGTAAACCGGAAGCTCTTTATCATTGAGCGTGTTATTAATCATCAGCGGTATCATTTTTTCCGGGAACTGGTATTCACCGTAATTATTCGAGCATCGTGTAATGCAGTAGTTAAGTCCCCATGTATGCCCGAAGGCTTTGACGAGAAAATCGGCCGCCGCCTTGCTCGCCGAATAAGGCGAATTGGGATTCAAAGGCGTCTGCTCCGTGAACTTGGTGCCGCTGTCCAGTAACAATGCGCCATAAACCTCATCCGTCGAGATTTGCACGAACCGCCCCACGCCTTTATCCCTTGCCGCTTCAAGGAGGGTCAGTGTGCCGGTGACATTGGTATCAATAAAAATCTTCGGTTCTTCAATCGAGCGGTCAACGTGACTTTCAGCGGCGAAGTTTATAATCGCGTCGATTTTATGCTCTTTAATAAGCCGTTCCACAAGCTCGCCGTCACAAATATCGCCTTTGACGAACCTGTGATTGGGATGCTTCATATACTCGGCGAGATTTTCCAGGTTGCCCGCGTACGTGAGCTTATCGAGATTTACCACCAGATAGTCCGGATGCTCAGCCAGCACCATTCGCACAAAATTGCTGCCGATAAATCCGGCGCCGCCTGTAACAAGTAAGCTCTTCATATCTTTTCCAGAAATTCCTTCAACGGTCCCTGCCACGGTCCAATCGGCCCGTCGAGAACAGCCGCGATTTTATCGCAGCAGAATCTGCTGTTCAACGGCCGTTTGGCGGGTCTTTTAAATTCTTCTGAAGTGCAAGGCTCAAGTTCAACATTAACCGATTTATTATCGAAAATAAATTTCGCAATTTCGAATCTGCTTGCATAACCTGCCGCGGCAAAATGGAAAATTCCTTCGACCTGTTCCGATTCCAATTTATGAATCGCCTTGGCCGCTTCCTTTGTCGCCGTCGGCGAGCCCAACTGGTCGGTTACCACTTTCAACCTGTCCTTTTCATTTGCAAGCTGAAGCAGTTTTTTTACAAAATTATTTCCATTTAAACCAAACGTCCATTCCAGCCGCAATATACAGTAATGACATCCGCTTTCTATTAGCGCCCTTTCGCCCGCCAGTTTGCTCCTGCCGTATTCGTTAATCGGGTTCGGCTCGTCTGTTTCCACGTAAGGCCTGTCCAATTTGCCGTCGAACACAAAATCAGTGCTGATATGCAATACGTATTTATTTTTTTCCCCCGCCAGTTCTCCAAGCCGACCGGCTGCATCAGCGTTTATTTTGTGCGCAAACTCCCTTTGTGATTCCGCGCCGTCAACATTCGTGTAAGCAGCACAGTTGATTATAGTCTCGTGCGATTCGACGACGCTTCTAAGCTGCTCGTAATTTGTTATATCGAAATCGGGCTGGTCGAATACGGTCGCGTTGTCATTATAGATTTTTATCAGGTCGCTGCCCAGCATACCACGACCGCCGAGTATCGCGATTTTTCCCCCGCCGCTCATATTCGTACCTCATAGCGCGGCAGTTTCTCAACCGGTATATCCTTTAATTTCGTATAGGCCGAATCTTTTTTCGAAAGTTCAGGCTCTTTCACCGGCCAGTCAATTCCGATATCCGGGTCGTTCCAGATAATTCCGTTCTCCGCGGGCGGGCTGTAATAATCAGTACATTTGTACGAAAAAACCGCGGTGTCACTAATTACGCAAAAACCGTGCGCGAAACCGGGCGGTATATACAACTGCCTGTGATTGTCCGCTGATAATCTTCGTCCCACCCATTTGCCGAAAGCGGGCGAGCCGACGCGAATGTCAACCGCCGCGTCGAAAACCTCACCCTGAGTGACCTGTACCAGTTTTCCCTGCGAATTCGGATTTTGAAAATGAAGGCCTCGCAGCACCCCTTTTT
>JBBABK010000169.1:0-5030 GCA_041657685.1 Phycisphaerae bacterium
TATGTGACCGACTGGTGACGGTAAGAAATCTCGGACAGGGTGAAACCGGAAGAATCCAAATAATAAAAGACATCGCGGTTTGCTCAAAGGAATTTCCGTTATTCGGAACGGGTCTCGGCACACATCGATATGTTTATCCGATGTTCGACCGTTCGCTTTTTGTTTTGCCGGCGTATCACGCAGACAATGAATACGCACAGGCAATCGAAGAGACCGGTTTTGTCGGATTGGCGGCGCTGCTGGTATTTGCTTTTGTAATCGGCAAAGGATATTGGAGAGCTATTCGGAATAAAAACAATATCATTTTCTCTGCCGCTTTTGGAATCGGCTTCGGGATTCTGGCAATACTCATTCACAGTATGACCGATTTTGGCCAGCATCTGCCGGCCAACGGTCTTTTGACAGCCGCGTTATGTGCCCTGCTTTTGGTGCTTGCGGGACAGAAACAAAAAAACTACGGCCTCGCTGATTTTAAAATTAAAAATTCCAAATGGCCGAGGCTGCTTACAGGCCTGATTGTGTTATCAATTTTTATATGGGCGGTTAGCAACGCAAACAGGTCGAGGATTGCTGAAAATCAATGGCAGAAAGTACGTGCGTTAAGCGAGCAGATAGAAAGAAATCAGGATGTCGGGATAGAATATGCCAAGGCAAAACGGATTCATTATGCAGAATCAGCTGCTGAAAATGACCCGGATAACATATTTTATCGTTACCTGCTGAACGTTTACAGGTATGGAACGCTCGGCGGGACACGCGACCCGTACAGTGATGAGTTAACCATCGGCACGGAACAAATTCCTGATGCTTACGAAATTGTGGAACAATTAGAAAAGATATGTATGCAGTGTCCCACGTACGGCCCGGCGTACAGTATGCTGGGGCAGATACAAAAATTTGTTCTTTATGACGACGACGGAGCGGAGCATATTCGTAAAAGTTATCGCCTTGCAAAAAATGACCCGGTTATATGTTTTGTCGCAGGCTGCCTCGATGCTTCCGAAGGGGAAGTTGATTGCGCGGCAGGGAAGTTCGCCAGAGCAGTAAAGCTGGACGGCCGGCTGTATGATAAAGCGGCGCTTGTTTTCATTGACCGCTTGAGCCGGCCGGACCTGGCGATTGAAATCGCGGGACAAAATGTCGCGCATCTTAACAGCGTTTATTCGGTACTGAACGACGCTTTTTACACGGATTACGCGTGTCAGGTTCAGGAACAAATCATTTCAATAATTGAAAAAGAACGCAGAGACGGAACTGCAACAGCGTGGGAAACTAAGCTGCTCGGCGAATACTATTACAGGCAGGGACAAAATCAAAAGGCGATAGAGTGTTACAGGCAAGCTCTGCGAATGGATTATAAACAGGTCGGATGGCGATATGATTTGGCGTTTGTATTGGCAGAATGTAATAAACCGAAAGAGGCGATGGATGAGGCAAGGGTCTGTCTTCAGCTGAGACCTGAATTTACAGAAGCTAAAAATTTACTGGCCAGGTGCTCTGTTCATCCGTCAGTATTAAATCAAAGCGTTAACCAGAACTGACACGAATAATTATGAAGACATATATCGCGGCATATCTTGGTGCGTTTCTGCTGGCGGTGCTGTTTACGCCCGCGGTTATATGGTTTGCGCACAGACTGCGATTATATGACGGGCACAATATACGCAAGGTGCACAAAAAAAGCATACCGCGAATCGGCGGAGCCGCGATATTTTTGTCAACTATCGCTTTAATCACGGCGGTTATTTTTATTAACAACACCATAGGCAAAGCATTCGAAGAGGTACGGATGCAAATGTTCGCCCTGCTGGGAACGGGCGTATTCATTTTTTTTGTAGGCCTGTTCGACGACGTGCGAGGACTTAGGGCGAGGTATAAACTTGCGGCACAAGTCGCGGCGGCACTTGTCGTCGCGCTGGCAGGAGTTCGAATCACAACGATTGACATTCCGGGGATTTTTTCGCTGAACCTCGGACTGCTGTCATTTCCTGTAACGATACTGTGGATTGTCGGTATTACGAACGCGATGAACCTGATTGACGGGCTCGACGGATTAGCGGCGGGAATTGCGGCTATCGCGTGCGGGGCAATCGCTGTATTTTCAATTTTCGGCGGTCAGGTAATGATGGCGGTTATGATGCTGGCAATGCTGGGCAGCTTATGCGGGTTCTTAATTTTCAATTTCAACCCGGCGCGAATTTTTATGGGTGACTGCGGCAGTATGTTTCTCGGATTTCTGCTGGCCGGCGCGAGCATCACGTGTTCGGTTAAATCAAAGACGGTGGTCGGCCTGGCACTGGCGGCGCTGGCGCTTGGTGTTCCGATTTTCGATATGGCGTTTGCGATGCTGCGGCGATACCTTCAGGGCAGGCGGATAATGTCGCCGGACAGAAGCCATCTTCATCATCTTCTGCTGGATTTGGGTGTGCGGCAAAAGCATATAGCATTATCTATGTATATAGTAACAGCTATGGCGGCTGGTGCGGGGCTGTTAATGATGCTTTCAGAAGGAACCGGCGCGATACTGATTTTTGTCTGTGCAGTCATACTGCAAATTTTATTGTTCCGGATTGTCGGGGCGGTGAAACTTCGCTGGTCGCTGACGCAATTGAGAGAAAAATACATAAGCGGACGCCAGCGAGAACGAGAAGTGGAAAGCTATGAGGAAGTCGAGCTGTATTTTCAACGAGCGAAATCATTCGAGACCTGGTGGCACGCGGTATGTTTCGCGGCGGAAAGTATGGATTTTTCGCGTGTAAAACTTCCGCTGACCAGCAGGGATGGCACACGTCAAGACCTTATCTGGCAAAAAAATAATGTTAATATAGGACTTGGTGAACAGGTTGAAATGACGGTGCCGGTACGGGACCGCAGAGCGGGCGGACCCTTGCAGCTCAACGTCGGAATACTTACCAACAATTCGCTCGAATCAGCGGGCCACAGAGCCGTGTTACTTACAAAACTGATTGAGAGGTACGGCTTAAGCCACCTAACATCAGCAAATGAATACGGTTCTCATTTCATTAAAGATAGTCATCCTGTCGCTGCCGGTGCAGTTTAACCTTCTTGTTCCTATAAATCCCTTACTTAATAAGAATTCGTAAACAGCGTCCGATATTATATTTGATTTATGAATTTAAACGCTGCTGCACAGACCGCGAGCGAAACACTTTCGCTGGAGATAACAGCCCTTCTAAGCCGAAAAATAATTTGAAGGTAAAATGGCTGGAGGCAGTTATAAGTTTATCAAGGTTCCTGAAAATGTATTTGGTATAACTTCATTCCATTCAAAGAGTTATGCTAATCCAGCCACGGATAGTACATAACAAGGCTCCTAAACCTATCGCTGTGAAATTCTGATTTTGTTTTCAAACTTATGAAGAAGCTGCAGCCTGAACACTAATTATACTGTTCAGGCGCAACTGACGGGGACGGAGTCTGAAAAAAATCTGTAGCAGATTAGTCATGTCCATTTCAGTATAAAGGTCAGAAACTGTGACAAATCATATTGGATTAGTTCAGACAACGAATAAAGAGATATATGAGCAGACGCTTGTCGACGGCAGCCCTGTCGGCAAAATCGGGCCTATTGATATCAACAGATTCAAAGACACAATGAACTATATGGTTCCCGGTGCCGCATCGCTGCTGGATATCGGCTGTTTCAGCGGAGAATGGCTTAATTATGTCACGCGAAATCGCCCTTCTATTACAAGACATCTCGGCATAGACGTTGCCGAAAATAAGATTCGGATTGGAAAAAAGCTCTATCCAAATCTTAATCTTCAGACGGGTTTTGCAGAGCATCTCGAACTACCGGCCGAGAGTTTCGATATTGTCACTTGTCTCGAAGCTTTGGAACATATCCCCGACTGGCTCAGCGTTTTTAATTCTTTGTTTCGTTTTGCCAAAATGCAGGTGCTGATAACCGTTCCGTATAGCGAGAAAATAATCAATGAAGTTTGCATTCATTGCGGAAAGCTCACACCTCAAAACGGGCATCTTCGAAGTTATACCGAGGATATATTTCCCAAAATGCCGGGGTGGACCGTAAGATTCGGCAAAATACGTGCGCGAGACCCTCAGGTTTCTTTGAAGAGAAAAATCTATTACTTTTTAAAGCCTCATTATCACTGGCTGTTAGCGGATTACAGGCGGTCCTAACAAATACATCCATAAAGGCACATTTAAAACCTCCCTGTTTTTTAGACAGTATGATTAATACAAAAAAAATCGAAACCACATTTCCTCCTGAACCGTTCGTAACAGCAGAGCAAGAAAAACAGGTTTCCAAAAATACAAAAGATTTTATTCTGAATCGGGTTGCAGGATATTTTAAAAAACCGTTTTTCCAAAGCGTCGCCACCGTAACAATAGGCACGATTTTTGCGCAAACCATTTCCGCAGCTTTTTCCCCTTTAATCACAAGACTCTATGGCCCGGAAGCTTTTGGAATACTCGGTGTATTCATTACCATAACTAACATTTTAATTCCCCTGGCGACGTTAACATATTCAGTATCAATAGTACTGCCTGCACAGGACAGAGACGCAAAGGATTTAGTCAGATTGTCATTTTTGACAGCATTGACAGTAGCTTTTGTATGTGCATTGGTGCTATTCTTTTCCCAAAATATTATAGTTAATCTTCTGCAAATCCGGACTATTGAAAAATTTTTATACTTAGTGCCAATTGTGTTGTTCTTTTCAGCGTGTACTCAAATTATACAACAATGGATGATTCGAAAAAAACAGTATAAAACCAATGCAACGATAGATGTTATAAGTTCTTTATCTATTAATACTGCCAAGGCCGGGGGAGGTTTACTATGGCCTTTTTCTTCAACCTTAATCATATTATCCGCGTTTGGTCACTTTCTCAGTGCAATGCTAATGAGCTTCGGCGCAAAAAAAACTTTCGATTTTTCGAGTTTTTCACTTATGCCGACTCAAGGAACATTATCACGTTTAAAAGATATTGCAAAACGCTACAGTGATTTCCCGATTTTTCGAGCGCCGCAGATTTTTTTA
>JBBABK010000170.1:0-4973 GCA_041657685.1 Phycisphaerae bacterium
AGAAAACCATAATGTACCGAATCATCGAAGCCCTCGGCTGGGAAGTGCCGGATTGGATTATCGTCCCCGGCGGCAACCTCGGCAACTCCAGCGCGTTCGGCAAGGCTTTCTACGAGCTAAAACAGCTCGGCCTCATCGACCGAATCCCGCGACTGGCGATTATCAACGCCACCGGAGCCGACACCCTAACCGACCTTGTAAATCATAAAAAACTCACCTGGAACAACGGCGACGTGAACCAGCATATAATCGACCATTACTATGCCGACCTGACCGCGAAGAATTTCTCGCCGCACACCATCGCATCAGCTATCGAAATATCGCGCCCGGTAAATCTCAAAAAATGTCTCCGCGCACTCGATATCTGCGACGGAATCGTACTGGCAGTCCCCGACGAAGAAATCAAAGACGCAAAAGCGCTAATCGGCAAATTCGGCCTTGGCTGCGAACCCGCCTCAGCAGCGACCATCGCCGGCCTGACCCATCTAATCGAAGACCAAATCATCGACAAAGACGCCCGCGTCGCCTGCGTCCTCACCGGCCATCCGCTCAAAGACCCGAATTTGACCGTCAATTACCACAAAGAAAAAGAAGGCCTGTTTTCCAACCCGCCCATCGAAGTCCCTAACGACCTTCAAAAAATAATTGAACTGGTCAAATAGAATCGCTTTCAAATTTTGATTTAGCTTGATTGAAGACTTGCAAAATTGCTGCCGAAATAATACCATATAATCAAATGGGGGCGGTAATTGCCGCAATCTTGAACATTTTTGTTACGAATTGCGTAGATAGCCTTATAATATGACCGAAAATCTCAGACAGACCGTTGATGACCCGGGCATAGACATACTCAGCCACAAAGGAAGAACCAAAAGCGTCCACATCCTGACTCTCGACCAAACACTCGCCGACGACGTACAGGAACGAATCAACACCGACAAGCGAACTAAAAACTGCATAGTACATCGGCCGGTACGCGGAATCATTCACGGCGTCGAGGAAATCAACGAAATGGCGGTCGAAACCGTATCATCCCGGCTGTTAATCATCGACGTACGCAAAACCACCCTTCCGGCCTTGCAGCAGTCATACAATAAAGTGGTAGGCTACAACCGCCGAGACCTGAATCACACCTGCTACATCATTCTTATCGGCGACGGCCCGATTTCGTTCCTCAGCTCGGATAATTCCATCGATGCCTTCGTTCCGTATCTCACAAAGCATCGGCTTGATTATTATCCAGCCGCGTATTTCTATGACCCGTTCATCCATTACGAACCAGATGAAATTCCGCGAACCGGCGTCGACCTCGCCGCACTGGTCCCTTCGATGCCGCCGAAACGCCTCGCCTATTACTTCAAGGAACAGGAAAAAACCGTCGCCGACATCAGAACGTTTTTCAGGGCGGCCGACAAGCCGCAAAAGAAAAAAAGACGAACGGAAAAATTGACCGACCTCTACAAAAGACAGGCCGAGAAAATTCTTAATTCCGCTCATCACAAAGCCGACCCGCTGTTCACGCACGACGGCTTGCAGATTTCGACTGAAACGATGCACCTTTACCCGTTGTTCTTCGAAGATTGGGTATCCGAACTGCTCGACAAAGCCGCGAATCCGCAACAATAAATTCGCCATTCTCTTATCGTTATTCGCACAGCAGCAGGAATGTTTTGTTTCCCCATTTTGCCTAAGCTGCCTAAGTTTGGCTTTGTTTTGGGTTTGTTTCTGGGTTTGGACCTGCGTTTTTGGGCTAATATTGGCTTTGATTGGGTTTGAATTGGGTTTGTTTTTTGGACAAATCGCTTTTTTTGGGCCAAAAACGCACAAAATTGGGTTCGTTTTGCATAAAAAGCTCTGATTTTTTGACGCGGATTGCGCAGATTGCACTGAAACTTGACTATAAAAGCAAAAATCAAATAGCAAAGAGCAAAAATGCGGAATCCCGACTGCGTCGGGATGGATAAAATATAAATGTGGAATGGGCGGGGTCATTTTTTGTTGATTATTCTCCTTCTTGAGTTGCCTATATTAACGTTTTGTCAAACAACATTAGTATTTTATCAAAATTTGACCGGTTGTAAAGCAAAAAATGCGGTTTTTAGCGAAAAAGTGCGGTTTTTAGCGAAAAAGTGCGGTTTTTTGTTAAGAGTGAAAATGCTTATGCTGAGTTAGCTTTTATATTCCCTAAAGCTTTTGATGCAATCTTTGAAAGACTTTGGATGGTATCGTTTGAAGTTTTCTTCATCTACATAGATAAAATCGAATATTTTGTCTGATTGAAGACTATTTGTGTCATTGCACCATTGTTTTAATCGTTCAATTTTCAATGGCACATCTAATTCTTCACGGCCTTTTACTTCGACAATATATATTTCCTTATCTGAGACTTTGACAATAAAATCAGGATAATAGTTTGAAATATCCCCATGTGAATTCACATAATCAATTCTTAAATTGACCGCAAAATAGTTTTTTGCATAGGACACTATATCCTCACAATTATCAAGAAAAGATGCAAATTCAAGTTCCAAACCACTGTCGCCAACAATTTTATTAAAAGCGCTCTTTTTAGGAATAAAATAGCCTTGTTCCTTCACGGTAAACGGCCTGACCTTTTTAATGTTAATGGAATCTTTTATCTCGGCACTGCCTTTGTCAACAACAGTCAAGTCATTAATCGCTTTTTTGAAAATATCCATGACGGTTTTGGTAACATGAATCTCAGAAAGGTTTCGCAAGGTATTAGGACTATCAAGCTCTATAGATTTGCCGAAAAGATAATCAGCGACAAACTTTTTAATCATGCCATATAAAATATCGTAACCGCTTATCAGCCTTAAATCTCTCATAATTGATTTTGCAAAAAAGCCAATTGCATTTCTGTAATCAGAAACATAAAGATTTCTCATTTCGGTCGTATGCGAGATTTCATTTGTTGTGATATCTTTGAAAACAATTTCACGCTGCTGTTCTTCCGAGAATTGTAAGTATTCAACTCTCTGGAAATTCAAAGAGTCGAGGTTAATCTCTTCAAGCCTTTTATATTCTCTGACGGTTCGCGGAGTCAAAACTGGGATTTCAATATCGAGGCTGTTTATATCCTTTTTATCATTTTCACTATCAACCTCTATAATCATAGGAGCTTTTGCAGCGGTTCCCGCTCCCATACTGACACGTTTTAATTCGACGCCTTCGGACTGAATAGATTCAACGAACTCCATAAAAGCATCCGTACCAACGACACTGACTTCTTCTTCAAGGTCCTGGCCCAAATACATTCTCCGCAATCCTCGACCTAATGTTTGTTCGGGCAGAATATTGCTTTTCGATGAGTAAGCCCTCAAACCTACAATCGTAGTAACATTGCGAACATCCCAGCCTTCTTTTAACATTAGCACTGATACTATCGCTTTATAAGGACTGTCCCAATTATCTATTTTATTTGCCTGTTCTCTCAAACGATCTAATTCATCTTTTGCCTTGCCTGATTTTGCAGATTCCCCAATTTCGCCGCTTTTATTCGTATGAATGGTCAACACAGAATCTTTTAATTCAGGGTACATGTCTTCGAGATACCTGGCAACTTCATCGCAACTGTCCGTAACATCAGTCATAACAAAAAGAACAGCTTTTTTGCCAAGTTTTTCATGCTCGATATAAACTTTTCTCCATTCTTCCATTCCGAGGTGAATATAATCGGCGTACTTTTCAACATATTTTATACTTTGGCTTTCGTGCAGTTTTGCCCTGCTCGGAGCATCGGGCAATACCGGATGTTTAACTACATTTTGCCAAATTGCCTCGACAAGAGGATAATCGCAAACGGTTTGGGGAAAGATTGAACCGTTATCATGTCGGGGAGTAGCTGTTACATCGACCTGCAAGGACAAGAATTTATCTTTATGCCTGAGCTTGTTATGAATATCCTGAATGGACTTAAACCATGCCAGTTTCGGATTATGAATATGATGTGCTTCATCATTCAAAACAACAAGCTCATCGATGTTTCTTACAATTTCCCCAAGGTCGATTTTCGAATCGGTCGTTGAACCGGTCCATCTTTTGCCGAGAAAATATTCCATTGTGTTTTCATCGTCGTATGAAGGCTCTGTATCGTTACTCTCGTAAACGCGATGTATATTTGTTAAGAATATATTTCCAAGAGGATTAGTAATATTGACCTGGTCCTGAATATGAAGTTTCATCTGAAAATCGTCCCGCCAGTTTTTCCCTTCATAGCCGTTATCAGGCAAAATCGGGTCATGATAAAAAATCTTTAACCCGTCAAAATCCATTCGCAGCCGGTCGAGTACAATTATATTCGGCGCAATAACGAGAAAATTTCTCGCAAGGTCTGAATTTTCCTCGTAGGTCTTGTGAAAATAACACCATGTTAATATCAGGCTCAAAACCTTTGTTTTGCCTGAACCTGTTGCCATTTTAATTACAAACCTTCGCCATTCCTCATCGAACATTCCGGCTGATACAGCGCCGCTTGAATCAAATCTCATCAAATCGTATTTATCTTTGACTTTTACAACATCGTAAAGATAAACAATGGTTTCAACAGCCTCCTGCTGTGCAAAATAATATTTAAACTCGGAATCACTCCCGTCGAACTTCTTCGTGATATGCGTCGTATAAAACCACCATTTTAATAACGCTTTGCTTGTATCGGAAGCGCCTGAATATCCGGCCTTTCGCCAGTTAAAGACTTGCTCGCGGAGTTTATGCACAAGAGGCGGCAGGAGCTTTTCATAGGATGATGTTCGAAGCGACTCATCGGCTGGAAACCAGCGAATTTTCGGGTCGAGTACTTCAAAGGGAGAAGATGGAAAATCCTTATGAATAGCCATACTCTATACTCCCACCTCGATAATTTTCATCGTGTCGTTGCCGAATATATCAACGACCTTGACGGCAATTTTATACCGTTTGCCTTTTTCGTATTCGTATTCGATGCTCTTTAATTC
>JBBABK010000171.1:0-4966 GCA_041657685.1 Phycisphaerae bacterium
TTATAGTGACTGCGGTGCTCGCTGTTTGTGTCGTTCGCCTTGCGCGTATGCAGCTTGCGCCCGACCCCGATTTGGATGAAAAAATCGAGCAGTTAAGACTTCAACAGACCAGGACGCTCCAGACTGCCCGCGGCAAAATTCTCGACCGAAACGGGAATATCCTCGCGCAGGACGTGCCCGGCTTCGAGCTTCATATAGGATACGAATTGAGCAGCATCGCCGATGAGCGGGTTCGCAGGGCTAAATTACTCGTCGCGCAAAGAAGTGACGACGCCGATGAAAAACTGTCCGAACTTAAAGTAAAGCTTGATTCTCAACAGCAGTATCTGGAAATGGTTATGCAGCGGCTCACGTTTTTCGGGCCTGATGAGTATGAAATAAAAAGCAGAATTGATGCGATTAACGACCGTATCTGGAATCTCCGCAATCATTTAGCCTGGAAGCGAAACTATCCTGATTCCAATGATTTTATCTCGGCCCAGCCCGACCCGAACGCGAGATTGCTGCTGGCGGCGAAAGTCGATATCGCCGAGATGCACGAGTCATATCCAATTCTGGATTTACAAAATGAAGAAGATGTGTTCGATGCGCAAATTGAATTTGCCGACGTAAACGGGATTTCCATCGTGCCTGAAAATCACCGGATTTATCCGTTCGGCGACGCGGCCTGTCAGGTAATCGGCTGGGTCCGCCCGGAACAGAAGGACGAGCTTTTTGCCGACGACCCGCTGTTTAGTTACGAGCAGGGCGAGATGGCGGGTTTCAGCGGTGTCGAATATGTCTGCGAGCCGATGCTTCGCGGCAGACGCGGCGAAATGGTTTATGATATTGACCGCGAATTAGTGGAAAAAAAAGAAACGCAGGTCGGCAGGGACGTCCAGCTTACGCTCGATATCGCGATGCAGAAACAAATCCAGAATTATCTTGCCGACTGCAACGCGAACACCAACTGCGATGCATCAATCGCGGTGGTTGTTTTGAATGTGGCCCACGGTGACATCCTCGCGATGGTCTCGACGCCGGTTTTCGATTTGAACCGCATTCGTTATGATTATGCAAAAATTGTAACAGACCGCGGCAAACCCCTTCGCAACAGGACTATCGAATCACATTATCCGCCCGGCTCGGTGGTAAAGCCATTGATTCTGATAGCAGGACTCCAGGAGCATAAAATTAGCTCCGGAGAAGTAATCGAATGTCCCGCCACTAAAGCCCCGCTCTACTGGCCGAGCTGCTGGATTTTCAATCAGTATCAGACCGGCCATTCGCTAAGCTGGACGAATAACGCACGCAACGCAATCCGCGGAAGCTGCAACATTTATTTTTCACAGCTTGCCAACCGCCTCGACCCCGCCGATTTGCAGAAATGGCTGTTTGATTTCGGATACGGCCACGAATTTAAGCTCGCCCTCGCCGAGGTTGACGATAGAAGTTTCAGGCAGGTGCCGGGTTATATATCGAGCACTATTCCGAATAAATCGCCCAACAATTTTTCGGAAGTGCCGCCTTTGAAAAAATCCGACCTTCGCTGGTTCGGCATCGGACAGGGGAATTTACGTGTCACTCCTCTGCAGGTCGCCAACGCGATGGCGGCAATCGCGAGAAAAGGATTGTATAAAGACCCTCGACTGATAATGGGGAAAGATTCGAAATCTGCATCGCTCGAAATTTCGTCGGGCACACTTTCGGTAATATACGACGGAATGAAAGCGGTGGTTACCGAGCAGGGCGGAACAGCTCACGGAGAATTCGAGCCGATGAACGAATATTTCAGGCTCTGCGACGTCACCATATACGGCAAGACAGGCTCGACCCAGGCGCCGGAGCACGCGTGGTTCGGCGGATTCGCCAAAGACAGCAAGGGGCGGGCGATATCAATCGCCGTGGTCGTCGAAGGCGGACAGCACGGCTCCAGCGACGCAGCTCCGCTTGCCCGCGACATAATAGATTTCTGCATCCAGTTTGGATACGTGGGACAGCATTATCAAATTATTTCTGGACAGGAAGAAATAAGATGATAGAAAATGGGGACATTCATCTTTTTCTGTTTGTGTAAAAGTTTATAATGAAAGGAGCTTAAAATGAGATGCACAGCCTGCGGAGCAGAAAATCCCGATGCGAACAATTTTTGTCAAAAATGCGGTTTCAGTTTCGCCGGAGCCGGTGCGACCCAGGCCGCCGTCGTTCCCGTCAAAACCGCAGGCACGGCCATAGCCGCCCTCGTGCTCGGCATATTATCGATTTTTACCTGCGGCATCACGATGATACCGGCCCTTGTCTGCGGAATCATAGCGCTGGTGCAAATCAGCGGCAGTAGCGGTCGGCTAAAGGGGACCGCTATGGCAATAATCGGTATCGTTATGCCGGTTGTAGTGATACCCATAATAGCGATATTGATGGGAATTTTAATGCCGGCAATCGGACCAAGTCGCACATTAGCCCAGAGAATTGTTTGCGGACATAATCTTTCCGCTATCGGCAAATCAATGCTTGTTTATGCTTATGACAACGACGGCGAATTTCCCACGCCAGGCAAATGGTGCGACCTGCTAATCGAGCAGGCGGACGCGACCGAAAAGCAGTTTACCTGCCCGGCAGCGGAACAGAAAGATACCGGCAGTTACGCAATGAACCCGGCAGTCGAAAAAATGGGTATCAATTCCCCGGCTGATATGGTGCTGATTTTCGAATCACAGCCGGGCTGGAATCAGGTCGGCGGGCCTGAGTTACTGACCATAGATAATCACCAGGGCGAAGGTGTCAATATCCTGTTTGTTGACGGTCACGTGGAATTCATAGCTCCAGAAGATGTACCCGATTTACTGTGGAGTACTTACGAATAAAAATTTAGATTTTTATCGGTTCGGATAATTGATTTAGTCGCTGCTGCAGAACGTCGAAGAATTTTTCATTGCTCGGCCACAGAATTCGCTCGTCCTGCGGCATTGGTTTTTCCATTTCGGCGATAAATTCGCTCAGGCTTTGCTCGGTAATTTCGTTTCGTGATAGTCCCAGACCAAACTGCTCGATATAATGAGCATTGATTATCTGTTCGTACTGGCCCTTAATCGGCAGCAGCAGCATCTTTTTGCGAAAATGCATACATTCGCTTATCAATGAAAAACCGGCTGATGCAGCAACGCCCTTCGATGAAGCGGCATCTTTTAAAAAACCTTCGGTCGAGCGTTCTCTGAAAGTGATATTACCGGCGTTTTCGTTTTTATTATAGCCGTACACGATGAACTTTTGCGATGAAAACGAAGTAAGCACCTGCCTGATTTTTTCTTCGTTCATTGAATGCGTGACATAGATAACAATAGTTTCTCCCGGTTCGGATTTTATCCCGGCAACCTGCGGCCTAATTACCGGCGGCGCTGTAACAGCTTTAAAGGTCTTTGCCGGTGCTTTAAAGAAGTTTAGTATGATGTACGAATTTGCCCAGCCGTAATATCCGCGTGTTACAACGTAAGCATTGAGTCTCGACATAAGATTGCCCGGCGGATGATGCAGCCGGCAGTGCGTCAGCAGGTGCTGGTGGTCGATACTGAAAAACGGAACACGGTTGCGCAATGCCCACCATGCGCTGAACGGCTCGAAGTCCGTTATGACAAGTTCCGGCTTGAATTTGTCGAAGCATTCTTTGTAAAGTTTGTGATTTATTCCATAGCCGCGGCGATACTCCCAAAAATTTTTCAGGATTGTTTTGGCGGGATTAATCCGGCCGTCCCTGTAATAAAACAAAAGACCGAACACCTCTTTAACGCGCTCACCGAAATGCTCGCGCCGATAAATAAGAGATTTGTTAGAGCCGGCAAATATAACGTCGTGCCCGGCTTCAATGAGCATTTGACCGATAAGCTGTGACCGGCTGCTGTGTCCGAAACCTTCGCCCGCTACTGCGTATACGATTCTCGCCATTATTCCAGCCTTGTCACAGCCGATTATGATTTTCGAGATATGTTAAGCTCTTCTCAATTATGTTCCCGGCAACCGGCGATGCCACCGCGCCGCCGGTATAGCCTTTGCCGAGATGTTTATTGGGCTTGCGGATACAAACCAGCACTACAATCGCCGGGTCTTCTGCAGGTGCTCCGGCGATAAAGGAAGCCACGTAATTTTCATCCGAATATCCCCTGGCGTCTTTAAGCGCGATGTTCGCCGTTCCTGTTTTGCCGTATACCTGCCATTTATCGAGTTTCGCCCGCCAGCCTGTCCCGCCGTTGTTTTTCTCGTTCACAACTCCGACAAGCGCGTCCTGCACAATCCACTTCGCGACTTCCGGCTTTATGATATACCCGACCGGCGGGGGAGTGCTTTCGAATTCTATTACTTTACCCTGTGAATCGACGACCGCTTTTACGACGTGAGGCTTCACCGCCCGGCCGCCGTTGCTCAAAATGCAAAACGCGCGAATCATCTGCATCGATGTCACCGTGATTTCCTGCCCGAACGGTATTCGCGTAATGCTGTAGCCGGTCCACTTGTCCGGAGTACGCAATAGTCCGTCCACTTCGCCGATTAAATCAATACCGGTTTTTTTCCCGAAGCCGAACAGCCTCATACCTTCGTAAAGTTTTTCTTTTTTAAAACGCTGGCCTATTTTGGCCATTCCGATATTGCTCGATTTAACCAGTATTTCGTGCGCGGTCAAATTTCCGTATTTATGATAATCGTACTCGCCGATTCTGCCGAAGCCTTTGCCCCTGTAATTGCCGTTCTCGCAAAAGATTCGTTCGGTGGTATTTATCAGCCCGGCATCGAGTGCCAGCGCGACTACGACGGGTTTTATCATACTCCCGGGTTCGTACTCATCTGTAACGACCCGGTTGCGCAGGAAATTCGGGTCGCACGAGCGGTCTGTCGGGTCAAAATCCGGCAGAGACACCATCGCCAGAATCGCACCCGTTTTCGGCTCTGCCACAATCGCGACGGCCGATTCCGCCTCGAACTCTTTGTACTGCTTCAT
>JBBABK010000172.1:0-4943 GCA_041657685.1 Phycisphaerae bacterium
ATAAACCGCGGAATAACCCCGCCACATCCCGATAAAAAAATCGGGAATGATGGCGGGGCTAAGTATAAAAACCCGCGACAGTGCCGCGGGCTAACCGAAAAGACAAATAACCCCCTAATACCCACCTTCGATAAATCTACGGTGGGTGAAAATTAGGGGGCTAAATTTAAGGACATAAACCGCGGAATAACCCCGCCACATCCCGATAAAAAAATCGGGAATGATGGCGGGGCTAAATATAAAAACCCGCGACAGTGCCGCGGGCTAACCGAAAAGACAAATAACCCCCTAATACCCACCTTCGATAAATCTACGGTGGGTGAAAATTAGGGGGCTAAATTTAAGGACATAAACCGCGGAATAACCCCGTCACATCCCGATAAAAAAATCGGGAATGATGGCGGGGCTAAATATAAAAAGAGAGAACCCACTGCAATGCACCTACGGCGGATAAATGCAGGGGAAACCGAAAAAACAAGTAACCCCTCAATAAATTGAGGGGCTAAATTAAAAACATAAACGGCAAAACCCCCGGTGGTTTGTTTCAAACCCAATTTATCATTTCTGGGGTTTCAGCAGCAGTAATGGAATGCTGATTTTATGCTTGAGTGTATCGGAGACGCTTCCAAACAGGACGTCGCCGATGAATGTATGGCCGTGTGTGGCCATCGCCACAAGGTCGTAATCATTTTCTTCGATTTCTTTGAGGATTTCTTTGTCCGGTTCGCCGCTTCGTATCAGGATGGATGTCTCTATGCCCTCTTTGGCCAGCGTGGCCTGGTAGGATTTCAGAGTCGCTTCGGTATCCTTGTGCAGGACGCGGTCCTGTTCGAGCGTGTGGGAATGGACGACGTGCAGCAGATAAACATGCGCGTTGTTCTGACGCGCCAGGGCCGATACATGTTCGATTATGGCATCGTCCACCGGTGAGCAGTCGATGGTAACCAGTATTTTTTTATAAATTTTCATTACGAGCTTCCTCCGGCAAGAGTTGAATAGAGCAGATAGAGATTTAATATAACCACAACAGCGGCGATAACAACCGCCGCGGAAAACTCGTAGCGACTGCTTTTGAAACCGCCCATGACTTTACGGCTGCGACAGAGAATCAGCAGCGGAATAAGTGTAAAGGGCAACTGGATGCTCAACACAACCTGACTGAAAATCAAAATGCGAAAGGTGTTAAGGCTCAGAACAATAATCAAAAATGACGGGATGGCCGTTACAAAAACAGAAACCCTGTAAAGCATCGTTCGCGGGTCTTCTGGTTTTCCGAGAAAACCGGTGATGACGTTGGCCTCGGCCATCGACGACGTAACCGAAGAGCCGACGCCGGCAAAGACCAGCGCGATGGCGAAGAGAAGGCCTGCTAACGGCCCGGCGAGGGGTTTGAGCGTGATTGAAGCCTGTTCGATACTGTTCACCAGTATATCGTTGCGGCAAAAAACGGCTGCTGCAACAATTATCATCGACGAATTCACCACCCAGCCCAGCAGCATAGCGCAGAGCGTATCGGTTTTTTCATAATGAAGAAGCGTCATTTTCTCGCTCTCCGAGATGCCCCACTTTCGGCTGTGAATGACGTTGGAATGAAGGAATATATTGTGCGGCATTACAACCGCACCGAGAATCGCCATCGCAATGTAAATACTGCTTCGGTTGACCCGTGGAACCACCATCGCCGGCAATAGTGACGGCCAGTCGGGCTTGACTATCAGAATCTCAATCATATAACACAATCCGATAATCCCAAGAAAACCAATGATGATTACCTCGAGCCGGTGGTAACGCTGGCTGACAATCAGGAAGACCTCGAGCAGTACCGTCAGCAGAGCGCCCAGCCACAGCGGCATGCCAAACAGCAGTTTGAACCCAATCGCTCCTCCGAGCAGCTCGGCCACGTCGGTAGCGACACAGGCCAAAACAATCGTCAAACCTAAAAAGGCCGAGACCAGCGGCGGAAAATGTTCACGAATATTGGTTGCAAGTGATTTTCCTGTGGCAATTCCGAGCTTGGCGGCCATGTGCTGAATCACAATCAGCATCATGGTGCTCAGTGTTATTACCCATAGCAGGTCATAGCCGAACTTTGACCCGCCTTCGATATTCGTTGCCCAGTTGCCGGGATCGATAAACCCGACTGTAATAAGGAAGCCGGGGCCCAGGAAAACAAGGAACTTCTTAAGCCCCAATCCCTTTTTGACTGTTGTCTGCTGTGTCAACTTTATTCCACTTTTTGATTTTAGTACTTGAAATCGGATTTAGTTACGAACACGGATATTTTACTATAACGACGGGGTTTATCAATACTCGAACCTCGCCATTCCGACAAAAGAGGTCGGAATTGGCGGGGTTAAATATTGCGGGGATGAAATAAAAAGTGGGGCTTAGCCTCCTCCATAGCTTTTTAGACAATCATTTTTGGTCTTCATCAGCAGTCAACACAATGTTGTCACACCGCCGTAACGAACGGCGGGGCCGATTATAAATGTCTAAAAAACTTTTTCCAACGGCAGCCTCGCCCCAGGAATTAATTCGTTGCTCGTCGCTCGCTACTCGCTTGCTCATAACTTGAAAGCGACTATTTCATCTTCTATATTTAATCACAGCCATTGGCTGTTTGTCTTCATATAGGGCTTAATGAACCCGCCGGGCGACGCGATTATTAAGCCCAGAAGAGGAGAGAGAAAAATAAGCTAATTTATAAGAGAGCGCTTCAAAAACATTTATTTTTCTGATGTTACTTTGCCGGCGGACATTTGACTTAGCAGGTCGGCAAGAAAATTATCATCCACATTATCATCGAGCACGATGGTGACACCGATGCTGCGTGCTTCTACTTCCGCATCGAAGTTGCCGAATTCGACGAGGCTGATTGTCATTGCCGACGCGGCAAGGGACAGAATCCGCCTGAACAGTTCTCCGTTCGGCATATCGGGCAGGTCCCAAAGGCCTAAAAGGACGGACGGCGTTTTACGGCGGAATTGTTTCAAAGCCTCGGAGCCTGTATCAACTGAGCAGAGATTCAAAGGCAAATCCCGCCCGCAGGCGAGACGGCTGTTCAGTCCGACTGCTAAAACATATCCGTCAGTGGATAACATTTGAATTTCTGCCTTTATAAAATAGTTACAAAGCAACTTATAAGGAATCTCCGCAAGATTTATGCCAACAGGAGCGATTTTGAAAAAAACTTATAACCCTTTTTAAAAGCTATGCTTATGTCACCCCTTCGAAATCAGATACTGTCCGGCAACAACAAAAAGGGTTACCAAAATGGTAAATAAAATCTCTATTTTTGTATCAGAGTTGCGGAAATGGTAAATGCCGGGAGAATGAGAGTTATTGTTCTTCTTTAAACTCGCCGGCCTCGAGGTCGAATTTTCTTATCAGGCGATTTAGCTTTCGATGGTCGATTCTGAGGAGTTTTGCGGCGGCCATTTTCTGGCCTCGCGTTTTTTCCAGCGCACGCATTACGACCCTTCGGTCCACATCATCGAGAGAAGGAAATTCGTTTTTCTCTTCGTCGGTTTTGAGAAGATTCGAAGTTAAAATTTCGTTGGGAAGGTCATCGGCGGTAATTTTGTCGGAGCGGCTCATTACGAACGCTCGTTCCATAACGCCGGCCAATTCACGAACATTGCCCGGCCAGTTGTAGGCGGTCAGCAAATCTATAACCGATGAATCCAGCTCTTTGGCAGTTTCGTTGTACATCTGGGCGTGCAAATCGAGAAAATACCTTGCGAGAATCAAAATATCGTCCGGCCTCTGCCGCAGGGGCGGTAATTCAAGTGTTGCAATATTCAAACGGAAATATAATTCCGGCACAAATCGGTCGTCCTGAATTGATTGGCGAAGGTCCTGGTCTGTTGCGCAAATGACACGGATATTTAAGGGAAATCTTTCTGTCGAACCCTGCGGCTGGACACTGCGGTGCTGAAGAACGTGCAGAACTTTCGCCTGTGTGTCTATTGATAGTTTGTCAATTTCATCGAGGAAAATCGTTCCGCCGTCGGCGGCCCTGAATGAGCCGAGGCTAATGGTTTGTTTTCCGTCCGGGGCCGGGTTTACCTGTCCGAAGAGCTGACTGAGCAGGATGTTTCCGCGCAAAAGGCCGCAATTGAGAGGGATGAAAGGATTTTTTGCACGGGAGCTGTGCAGATGAATCTGGCGTGCGAGAGTTTCCTTTGCGGTTCCTGTTTCGCCTTTGATAATCACGGAGCAGTCGCGTTTGCCGACGGCTTCAATCTGTTCGCTGATAGCCATAAAGACGGAGGGCTGCCAGATTAGAAAGTCACCGGTGGGCATAGCTCCGACGCCCGAAGAACTTTTCAAATTGTCAGCGGCATTTCCCAATTTCTCTCTCCATCTTTTGCGGGATATACCAAACGCCCTGACAAGGGAATAATGCACTGTCTCGCAACCAAGTTTAAATTAGTATAGTGCGGATAAGGGTTTATGTCAAGTAGAATGCATAAAACAAAATGGTTTTATGCTTCGATGGCAGGAATTGCTAAAGTCTCCGTTTTGCAAAACTTAACGCCGCTGTCCCCGGTCGGAATTGTATCTTCCGTGCATTGTGCCGGTGTGGCTGATTGGTCGCCGTTGTCTGTTATCGCGCATTTCCCTGATTTGCACTCGTCCGGCAGTTCTGTGCTTTGGCTTGGCTTTCTGTGAGGCAGGGCGATTCAAAAGGATAACGGCGGCGCGGCAGACCTCGCTGATATCGCGAGTTGAACTTTCCGCTCCTTTTCTTATTACTTCGTAGGCGGCTTTTTTCATTCGGCCGTGCATATTGCGAAGGCCGTAACACGCGGCGTACTTGACACGGCGTGATCTTCCGTGGAACAAGGCCTCCTGGAGAATTTCGAGTCCGTCTTCCTGCATCCAGGACAAATTGAATGCGGCACGTCTTGCGACAGAGGAGTTATCATTATAAAGTTTCA
>JBBABK010000173.1:0-444 GCA_041657685.1 Phycisphaerae bacterium
GGCCAGGCGCGACACTGCTCGGCAGCGACAGCCATACACCAACAGCCGGCGGCATCGGCAGCATCGCAATCGGTGCCGGCGGACTCGACGTGGCAGTCGCGATGGAAGCCGGGCCGTTCTATTTGACGTGCCCCAAAGTGCTCGGCGTAAGATTAACAGGCCAGTTACCCGACTGGGTCGCCGCCAAAGACGTAATACTGAAACTGCTCAGCATATTATCAACCAAAGGCAACGTCGGATGGGTCGTCGAATATTTCGGCCCCGGCGTCGAGACATTAAACGTCCCGCAGCGGGCGACTATTACGAATATGGGAGCCGAGCTTGGCGTAACGACCAGCATTTTTCCCAGCGACCAGCAGACGCAGAAATTCCTGGCCGCTCAGAGAAGGGACGAAATTTATATCCCACTGGCCGCCGACGAAGACGCCAAATACGACCGGGTAA
>JBBABK010000173.1:454-4922 GCA_041657685.1 Phycisphaerae bacterium
TTGAAATCGACCTTTCACAACTCGAGCCGTTAGCCGCATGTCCGTCCTCGCCGGACAATATAAAAACAATTGCCGAAATCACCGGTACACCCGTCGGCCAGGTCGTAATCGGAAGCTGCACAAATTCCAGCTTTACCGATTTGATGACCGTGGCCGAAATTCTCAAGGGCAACCGCATCAATCATTTGGTCGAGCTTGCAATCGCGCCCGGCAGCAGGGAAGTGCTCAATATGCTCGCACGCAATGGCGCGATAGCCGATATGATAACCGCCGGTGCGCGAATTCTCGAATCAGCCTGCGGCCCCTGCATCGGCCAGGGCTTTTCACCCGCCGATGACGTGGTAACGCTGCGGACGTTTAATCGCAATTTTGCCGGACGGACCGGTACCAAAAACGACCGGGCGTATCTCGTCAGTCCCGAAGCAGCCGCAGCCGCGGCGCTTACCGGCGAAATTACCGACCCGCGGAGACTGCCTGAACTGCTCAATATCAGCTATCCGAAAATCGAGCTGCCCGAACGTTTCGTAATCGACGACAGTATGATAGAAAAACCGTTGCCGCCTGACGAAGCCCAAAAGGCAGAAGTGCTTCGCGGCCCGACGATTGTTGTTCCCGAATCTCCAAAGCCGCTGCCGGATAAATTAAACGCGCAGGTGCTGCTCAAGGTCGGCGATAAAATCACCACAGACCATATAATGCCGGCCGGTGCTTTTCTCAAGCTCCGCTCGAACGTGCCGCAGTACGCTAAAGTCGTATTCAATTGTTTTAACGAGCCGGACTCGGCAACATTCGCCGAGCGTGCGCTCGAATTGAAAAAGACGGGCATCGGCGGAGTGATAATTGCAGGCGAAAGTTACGGCCAGGGTTCCAGCCGGGAGCACGCAGCGCTTTGCCCGATGTACCTCGGCGTCCGTGCGGTAATAGCAAAATCAATCGAGCGAATACATAAAGCCAATCTTATTAATTTCTGCATCGTGCCGCTCGAATTTGCCGACCCCGCCGACTACGACCGAATCAATCAGGGCGATGAAATCGAGATTGATAACCTGCTCGCAGCGATTTTTTCCGGTAACGAAATCAAAATTATCAATCGCAGCCGGGGTTTTGAATTTGCCGCTGTGCTGAATCTCTCCGCTCGCGACAGGCAAATCCTGTCCTCAGCAGGCCTGTTGAATTACACACGGGAAAGAAGTTAAAAGGTACTAAGGTTCAAAGGGCCAGAGGTACAAAGGCAAAAGTACAAAGGTTGATATTTGATGACAAATCAAATTGAAACTTACAGAGACCTTGTTGTATGGCAAAAGGCTATGAGTTTGGTTACCGAGCTATATAAAACCACGAATAACTTCCTGCAAAATGAGATTTATGGATTAACAGGTCAAATCCGGCGTTGTTCGGTATCTATCCCAAGCAATATCGCAGAAGGCTACGGAAGGAATTCTGTAACTGAATATATTCGTTTTCTTCGCATTGCGGCAGGCTCTTTATATGAGTTACAAACCCAGTTGGAAATATCACTCAATTTGAAGTATCTTGGAAAGATAGATTTTGAAAAGCTTTTTGAATCAAGCAGGGAAATCGAGCGGATGCTCTGCAGCTTAATCAGGAAACTGAACGGTAAAAAGGCAGATTAACTTTGTGCCTCTGTTTCTTTGGCCCTTTGCACCTTTGCTCCTTTGGCACTTTGTGCCTTTGCAAAGCAAAGCAAACCGGTTATAATCATTGGCAACTATGAACAGCCTTTTGGGTAAAAAATTTGCGGAGTTATGTTATGTGTAAAAGGGCGGCATTGATATTATTTTTGGTTTCTTCTTTCACGCTCGCAGCTGAGCAGCCGCCAAAGCCGCTTTTACGCGACGGCTTCGTGCTGATGGGCGTTGACGGCACGACGGTTGCGCTCGGCGATAAATGGTATTTTCAGTTCGAGCGAAACGTAACCGACGCCGAAAATACACTGTCCGCGGGAACCAAACTTCAATTGCTGCCTTCGACCGGCCTGGAAAAAATGGTCGAATTTATGAAGGACAATCCCGAACGAAGCTATCGGCTGTATAACGCGATTGTTACGGTCTATGACGCGAATAATTATCTGTTCTGCGATTATTTTTTGCCGCTGTCGGAAGTGCCGGTCACAAAACCCGATGACAGTGAGACAACCGAAGAAGTAAAAATCAATGAGCCGAATGATTTGGTTATGATTCCTCAGGAAATAATCGATAGACTTCAGACGCCGCGTGTCATTCGCCCGCAGGATATCAAGCAGGGTATGGAATTAAGACAGGATTCGATTTTGTCGGACAGGACCGGCTACATAAAACAGGACGCGAGCGGAAACTGGATTTTCCAGTTCGACGCGCTCGGCCGAAATACATCGGATGTATACCTCATTTTGCTGCCGTGTCAAAAACTGGCCGAAGTACAAAGAAAACAGGGCAAAATGGCAGGCGAGTACCGCTTCAAAGTATCGGGCATCGTGACGAAATACCAGGGAAGATTTTATATGATGCTCAACACCGCGACCCGCACGTACAACAATGGAAATTTTGGCGGATAGTTTAACCGCAGAGAACGCAGGGTTCACAGAGATAAAAAAATGTTAGAAGAGCTTGACAGAATTCTTATATCATCGAGCAGCGGCCTTGAAAGTAGATTAAAGCAGCTTAAGAAAACTCTTTTTGAAGCAACCTATTTCGCCTCTGGCAGCGAAAAACACAAACAGCTTGTAGAAATCCTCAATGCGGTTAAAATCCGCTCCGACAAGGCTGTTATCGAGTACACTGATAAATTTGACGGCGTTAAATTAAAAGCGGGTCAAATCCGCGTATTGCCCGACGAGCTTTCCAAAGCGCACAGCTCGATGGATTCACAGCTTCTCGATTGTCTGCGCAAATCAATTGAAAATGTCCGCCGGTATCAGCAGGATATTTTCATCGGTACAGATAAAAAATCCGGCTCCGGTTGCTCAATAAAATACACGCCAATAAAACGAGTAGGCATTTGTGTCCCCGGCGCATCTGCACCACTGCCTTCGACGGTGATAATGACAGCCGTGCCGGCGCAGGTCGCAGGCGTTAAAGAAATTGCGGTTATCTCTCCGCCGCGTCACAACGGCGATATTCATCCGGTGATTCTCGGATTGTGTCACGAGCTTGGAATTACCGAAGTTTACCGCGTTGGAGGCGCTCACGCCGTCGCTGCGCTTGCATACGGAACTGAAACGATTAAGCCGGTCGATAAAATCGTCGGCCCCGGCAGCTCGTGGGTGCAAATGGCAAAAAAGGAATTATTCGGTATTGTCGGAATTGATTCTGTTGCGGGACCGAGCGAAGTTCTTATACTCGCAAATGAAAAAGCAAATCCCGCGTGGCTCGCCGCAGATATGCTCAGCCAGGCTGAACACGGGCCGGGCAGCGCATTATTATTTACCGATTCGAAAACTGTCGCGCACGAAGTGCTCGCGCAATTAAAGGAGCAGGTCGAGAAACTAAGCCGGGCGAAAGAAACAGCAGATTGCCTCGCAAAGTTCAGCGGCATAATAGTTTTTGAAAATATGGATGATGCGATAACCCAGGCCAACTTCTTCGCAAGCGAACATCTGGAAATCCAGTGCGGTGACCAAAGCAAAAAAATCGCGGACAGAATTCAAAACGCCGGTGCGATTTTTATCGGCGATTACACTCCTGTTGCCGTTGGAGATTACTGGGCAGGGCCGAGCCATACACTTCCTACCGGCACAAGCGCGAGATTTTTCAGCACGCTAAGTGCAAATGATTTTATCAAATCAACGAGCATTATCGAATTCGACAAAGCCAAACTCGCCGCGGACGCCGACGATATTATGCGGTTAGCGCAAGCCGAAGGTCTCGACGCGCACGCTAAAAGCGTTGAGATTCGTTTGAAGTGATTCACCCGCCCCGGCTTTAGAAATTGCGTTCGATAAAGCCGGTATCCACCGTTCCCTTGACGAACATATTATGATTCATAATATCCAGACAGGCCGGGATGGTGGTCTTTAACGGCTCGATAATAAATTCGCCCAGCGCGCGTTTCATTGTTTCAATCGCTTCGCCGCGACTCTGGCGATAGGTTATAAGCTTGCAAATCATCGAATCGTAATTCGGCGACACAGTATAGCCCTGATGGACGTGTGTATCAATCCGCACGCCCGACCCGCCTGCGGGGACATATTTCGTAATAGTGCCGGGACACGGCGAGAAATTATTTTTCGGGTCCTCGGCGTTAATGCGGCATTCGATTGCGCAGCCGCTGTGTTTGATATCGCGCTGCTTTAATCCGAGTTCTTCGCCTGATGCGACCTTGAGCTGCAGTTTAATCAAATCGTACCCCGTAACCATTTCGCTGACCGGATGCTCGACCTGGATTCGCGTATTGGCCTCGATGAAATAAAAATTCCTTTTCTTATCGAGCAGAAATTCCACCGTCGCCGCGTTAGTATAATTCGCTTCCT
>JBBABK010000174.1:0-4918 GCA_041657685.1 Phycisphaerae bacterium
ATCATCATTATTCCTCGGCTCGCAATGCCTACCTGTCCACGAAGGCTATCTGCTCCTGCGAAGCTCGATTCCCATTCGAGTCACCCAGGCCTGCAACGCCGCCTCGTTTTTCATTCTTACCTTATCATTATTTGTCGGATTGGCCGTCAAATACAGAAAACAAACCTCGCGATTTATAATTTTCTCAATCCCACTGCTGGCATATCCAGTGACAATCATCGCCAACTCTGTAAGAATCATCGCCGGTGCCTATATCACAAACTGGACCAGGGCCGCACTGCCGGAAAATTTCTGGCCCTCGATTCACCTGGCAGTCGGCATCACCGTTTTCCTTACCTTTTTAACTATTTGTTATTTACTCATTGCCTGGAGGCTCAACAATGCCGCAAGAATTTGAACGTCGCGCCCTTTTACCTGATTCGCTCAAAAAGCCCTACCTGCTCCTTCTGACCGCTCTTGTCCCCCAGGCCGCACTTTTACTGCTGAATATCTGCTTCTGGAACCTGATAAAAGGCCAGGCAGCCGACCAACAAAAAACAATGGCCCTGACCGTCCTCGCGTCCGAAATCGCACTGCTGCTCTTTGCCGGTCTGTCCTGGCTCATACTCCGGTTAATACACAAAAAAATAAACCTAATTCTCTGCACGGCCTTGTTCATCGCAAACATCGGCTATCTGTGGCTGCTGTCGGCATGGATAATCGAAATTCGCCCGCAGGACGTAGCCGAGTGGATTCTGCCCACAGGCAAAGTCGTCTACTATCAGTTCGCACTCATAATGCCCGTCCTGTTTTACACCGGCTTGCGCATCGCCTGCATCGATCTGAAAATCAATCGCATTGTTGACGTGGCCGTCACCGTCGTCGCGATGGTTTTCGTACCGGTATTCTTTTATGTTTTAATGGGAGCCGTTTCTTTGATACATCGTTCGGCCCCAGTCGCAGAGTTTTTTTTCATAATAATGTTCATCGCCGCAACAGTAGTCACCCTGATTGCCTTTATCCGCGTCACATTTTATATCTTTTCTTTTTTCATAAGCCGTCTCGCTTTGCGCTTGATATTATTTTTCGTAGTCGGCGTGCTCGCTCCCGTCGCAGGTCTGCTGCTCAACATATCCATCCCGTTCCCGTGCAGCTTCCAGGCCCCCGCCGTTTACGTCCTGGCCATATTGAACGGCTTGCTGCTTATTGTCGGCTTTGAGCACAGCTCCAAAAAAGAGCTCCTCGCCTGGCTCGTCCACTGCCTGTTCTATCCCTTCACGCTGTATTTCTTCATAGTTTTCCTGCCGTTTCTGCCGCTGTCGTTGCCTGCCATGTTCGCCGCCGGTGCAGGCTTTTTAATCCTCACCCCCACCCTGCTTTTCGTTATCCATACCCTGAAAATCATCCGCGAGGGTCGCACCGCCATCGCATCGATGGGCTGTATTCCCTGTGTTTTAATCTTTCTTGTGCTGCTTGTTCCCGCTCCGATTTATTTCACCGTCACCGCTTACAGCGACAAGGCAGTCCTCGAAAATGCAATCGACTACGTTTACGCCCCCGACTACACCGCTGACGCCGGTGACATTAATCCCGCTTCGGTCAAACGCGCTATGGAAAACCTCCGTGATTACAAAGACGGCATCTATCTGCCGTTCATCTCCGACCTCTACAACAGGATTGTTTTTAATGATATGGTGCTGCCGGATAAAAAAATCGAAGAGATTTATAAAGTCTTCGTAGGCATCGATATGCCAGAGCAAGACGAAAACGAGGATTTCTTTTTCCTCTCTAACCGCACCCGCAGAAACTGGTATTCAGCCGATGCGGCACCGCCCCAAAGATTCGTCGAGCTTTCCCAAATCAGCACGCAGTTCCGAACAGATAACGAGCTTACCAGCACAATCGTCACGCTGGAAATGAAAAATCTCGGCGGCGACGGTTCCGAGTTCGTCACCGATATCGAAGTCCCCCGCGGCGTACTTGTCACAGGCTACTGGCTCGACGTAAACGACACCCGTGTGCCCGGACAAATCTTCGAAAAAAAGGCCGCGATGTGGGTCTATCACATGATTCGCGATTTCACCAGGCGAGACCCCGGCCTGTTATATTTCGAGTCCGACAACAAACTGAAACTCAGCGTATTTCCGTTCGACATCGGACAGAAACGAAAAACCGAAATACAGTTCACATTCCCGTCCCTACTAAACCCGGCAATTAAAATACAAGGCAAATCCGTATCCCTCACAGACAATCCCAACCGGCCCGACCGGTTGTTCCGCGTAGAAACCCAGAACGATAATGATTTTATAATCGTATCCTCGGCCGTCCTCGATGCCCTGCCGAAAATCAGCCGCGAGCCGTATTTTCATTTCATCCTCGACGCCTCCGCCACCGCCGAACAGGATTACGATTCGTTCACAAAATTAATGGCCAAAGCCGCCGAAAAATTCCCCGACGTAAAACAGTGCAGAATAACCGCTGCCAACTACCGCTCGTATGATATAACCGACGGCTTGATCGCAATTGACAGTCTCGAAGAAACTATTGGAACCGAACAGCCGACTTTCGAAGGCGGCTTCTGTCCCGGCCGTGCTATGAAAAAGGCATTGATAAATTATAATTCACAAATTTTCCAGTCACCCGCCCAGGCGACGGTTCCGTTTTTTGTCGTAATCCAGTCGCCTAATACCCCCGACATTGCCGGCCGTTCGTTGAGCGATTTCGAAGACCTGTCGCCCGATTATAATTATTATCTTTACACAAAATCCAACGGCCCTTCGGCAGATTTCGAATTCTTCAAATTTGCCGGCTACGAATCTTATGTAGATTCGATATCCAGGGCCGCCGAGCCGGTAGTAATCATCAGAAGCGGTTCTGCGACAACCATCTGCGTCGTGGATTCACAGACCAAAGTATTGCCCATCCCTGCAGATGCCGCCGGCATTGCGTACTACGACCCTAAGCAGCAGGATTATATAGAGTTTACCGATGTCCTGTCCCTGCCCGCCGGTTCGGTTTATTCTCAGGGGCTGATGCTGTGGCATAACTACCGCCAAACCCGTCTGTCACCGAATACTCTAAACGACCGCCTGGCAGAAATTGTCAGCCGATGCAAACAATCCGGCGTACTGACCCCGTTCACTTCCTACATAGTCGTCGAAAATTACTCGCAGTGGCAAATCCTCAAGCAAAAAGAAAAGCAGGCACTCGGTGCCAACTACGCCCTCGAATTCGAAGAAGCGGTCGATACTCCCGCTCCGCCGATTCTTTTCCTGCTGCCGGCCCTGCTACTCTTCTTTTACAGGCCCCGCAAAGCCGCGGCGTAAACAAAAGACTTGATTGCAATAACTTGCAAGGGCAGCCGATACAGGATAAAGTACCGCCATACCGGGCTTTTTTCTTTATCGGGAAGGCTGGCAAAAAATGAAAATACTGCATTCGATTCCAGAGTTGGGCGAACTCGAAAAAGGCTGTGTGGTTACCATCGGCAACTTCGACGGTCTGCACGTCGGCCATCAGGAAATCCTCGCCGTCGCGAAAAAACTCGCCGCCGAACGCGGAACCGAATTACTGGTAATTACATTCGACCCGCATCCCTCGGCCGTGCTCCACCCGGAAAAAGCACCCGAAATATTAACGCCGGCATCATTAAAACAAATATTACTTGAGCAGTACGGTGTTGACTGCTGGCTCATAATAAATACAACAGCCGAAATCCTTTCGTTATCCGCGTCGGAATTTATCGAGCGGTTTGTCGTAAAGCCAATCGTACCTGTTGCCGTTGTCGAAGGCGAGGATTTTTATTTCGGCTCAAAGCGCACCGGCGACATTAATTTGCTCAAACAAATAGGCTCGCAAAATAATTTCGAAGTTGCAATCGTCCCCGCAAAAAAAATCGAACTCGACCAGACCGTCCGCGTCAGCAGTACGATGATTCGATTTATGCTCACTTCCGCCGACGTCGCCGATGCTGCCGCCGCTCTCGGCAGGCCGTACAAACTCATCGGGAAAATCACATCCGGCAAAGGCCGAGGCCGGCAAATCGGTTATCCCACTTTGAATATGGAACTGCCGGCCCAGCTAATCCCCGCCGAGGGTGTTTACGCCGGCCGAGTCACCGTCACTGATTCGTATGAAACCGCCTGCGCCGAAAATAAGAACATCCCTGCCGTTTTCAGCATCGGCCAGGCCCGCACGTTCGAAGACCAGCACCCGCTGTTAATCGAAGCTCATTTACTTACCGAACCGGCTGAAGTACCGTCCGGCAAATTTATGGCTATGGATTTCATCGCTCATATCCGCCGCCAGTTCAAATTCTCATCCCCGCAGGAACTCGCCGCCCAAATCACGAAGGATTGTCAGGCCGCAAAAGATATATTGCGTTAAAACACTCCAGTGCTTGAACAACATTGTAAATGGTCGTATAATTCTGAATTCTTCGTTATTTTATAGAAGGTGCAAATGGCTATAACAGATGATTTTCAGCGTGCTTTGGAGCTTATCAGCCGCTCACAAAATATCCTAATCACAACCCACACCCGCCCGGACGGCGACGCGTGCGGCTCTTTATTGGCTATGGCCGAGGCGTTCCGAGCACAAGGTAAAAACGTAACAGCGATGCTGCTTTCCGAACTGCCGCAGTGGTACGAATTCCTTTTCGAGCATAAGCTGCCGATTTATGATAACGAAATCAAGCCCGACCAGCTTACCGGCATTGACCTTATAGTTCTCGTTGATGTGAACAGCGATAGCCAGCTTCCAAAATTTTGCGATTATCTGAAAAATCAGCGAAACGGTGCGAAGCTGCTCGTCATCGACCATCACGTAACAAACGACGGCCTCGGCAATGTGGAAATTATCGATATTTCCGCCGCTGCGACCGGACTAATAGTTTACGATTTGTTTCAATTTGCCGGCTGGACAATAACTGAAAAAATTG
>JBBABK010000175.1:0-4825 GCA_041657685.1 Phycisphaerae bacterium
AGGCCGCTTGCCCAAAGCGTCTGCAGTACCTGCGGCCAGTGTATCAATGTATGCCCGACCGCCGCGTTCGTCGAAAAAAATTATACGCAGGAACTTTTTGAAAAACTTAACGACCCGAATCTAATCAAGGTCGCACAGGTCGCTCCGTCTGTTCGCGCTGCAATCGGCGAAGCCTTTGAACTGCCCGCAGGTCGAAATATGCAGGGTCAGCTCGCCGCCGCGCTGAAAAAACTCGGTTTCGATTACGTCTTTGACACCCAGTTCTCCGCCGACCTGACAATTATGGAAGAGGCCAGCGAATTTCTCGAACGCCTCCAGACCGGCGGCAAACTGCCGATGATAACCTCCTGCTCCAGCGCATGGATGAAATGTATGGAACAGTTCCACGCCGACCTTATCCCGAATATATCGACCTGCAAAAGTCCGATGAGTATGGGCGGCGCGATGATAAAAACATACTTCGCCGAAAAAATCGACGCCGACCCGAAAAAAATCTTGAGCGTCGCCGTAATGTGCTGCACCGCGAAAAAATACGAAGCGGCCCGGCCCGAATTGCAGGTCAACGGGATGCCCGCGACCGATATTGTAATCACAACCCGCGAAGCCGCGTGGATGATTAAATCTGCCGGTCTTGATTTCGTGAATATGCCGTGTGAAGAATTCGACGCACCGTTAGGACTTTCATCAGGAGCGGGAACGATTTTCGGCGTCACCGGAGGCGTGATGGAAGCGGCCATAAGAACAGCGTACGAATTATTCACCGGCGAAACGCTGCTCGATATTGAAATCGAATCCATCCGCGGCTTCGAAGGCGTCAAGGAAGGTAAACTTACTATGGACGGCAAAGAAATTCGTGTCGCCGTCGCGCACGGACTGGGTAACGCGCACAAGTTGCTCGACATCGTCCGCGCCGAACCCGACAGGTATCACTTTATCGAGGTGATGGGTTGTCCCGGCGGATGCATCGGCGGCGGAGGCCAGCCCTATGCAGGCTCCAACAGCGTGCCGCTCGATAAAAAAACACTGGCCGCAAGGGCGCAGGCGCTTTACACCAACGACCGGCAAAAAACGATTCGCCGAAGCCACGAAAACCCCGAAATCCAAAGACTGTATCGTGAATTCCTCGGCAGGCCGCTCGGCGAAAAATCGCACGAGCTGCTGCACACGCATTACGCAGCGAAGACACCGAAAGGACTTGTTTACAAAGGCTGAATTAAAAACTCAGAAGCATTATGACTACTGAAACACTTGCAAAAACAAACGCTGCCAAAACTTATAAGCGGCTGAAAATAAAACAGGACCAGATTGATAAATATCTGGATAACGGCCGGGATTTTATTCCTGCCGCGCAAATCGAACATCAATTGCGCACCAATGCCGAACCTGATGCAAAACGCGTCCGTGACATAATTACAAAGTCATTGGCCATAGAATCCCTGACGCCGGATGAGACAGCCGTATTGCTCAATGTCACCGATCCAGCCCTGCTGGCCGAGATGCGCGACGCAGCCGACAAAATAAAACACAAAGTCTACGATAACCGCATCGTGACCTTCGCGCCGCTGTACCTGAGCAACTATTGCGCTAATGACTGCGTTTACTGCGGCTTTAGAAAGAGCAATAAAACCGCCTTTCGCAAAAAACTCAACGCCGACGAGGTTCGCACCGAAACCGATGTGCTCGTCGGCAAAATCGGCCACAAGAGGCTGGTCGTCGTTTACGGGGAGCATCCCGACAGTGACGTCGATTACATCGCCGATACAATCGAGACAATTTACAGCGTCAAAGCCAAAACCAAAAACAGCTTCATACAGATTCGGCGCTGCAACATAAACGCCGCCCCGATGTCCATCGAAGACCTGCGCACTCTGCACGAAGTCGGAATCGGCACGTTCCAGGTCTTTCAGGAAACGTACCACCGCCCGACATACGAAAAAGTGCATCCGCAAAACACCGTCAAGGGCGACTACCTCTGGCGGCTGTATTGTATGCACCGCTCTATGGAAGCGGGCGTTGACGACGTCGGCATCGGCGCACTGTTCGGCTTGTACGACTGGAAATTCGAGGTGATGGGTCTTGTCCATCACGCGCTTGAACTTGAAAACAAATTCGGCATAGGCCCGCACACAATTTCATTCCCCAGACTCGAACCGGCCTGCAATACGCCGTATATCAACAACGCAAAATATAAAGTCAGTGACGCCGATTTTGAAAAACTCGTCACCGTCATCCGATTGGCCGTGCCTTATACAGGTATGATTTTGACAGCGCGTGAAAACGCAGACATCCGCAGAAAAATCATCCCGCTGGGCTGCACCCAGACCGACGCGTCCAGCCGAATCGGAATCGGCGCATATTGCAGCGAAGATAACAACCAGACAAAACGCGAGCAGTTCACGCTCGGCGACACCCGCAGCCTCGACACCGTCGTCCGCGAGCTTGCCGAGATGGGTTATATCACGTCATTCTGCACCGCCGGTTATCGCTGCGGCAGAACGGGCAAAAAAATTATGAACCTGCTGCGAACCGGCAAGGAAGGCTGCTTCTGCAAACTCAATGCCGTTATTACTTTCAGAGAATGGCTCGACGACTTCGCCACCGAGCAGACCAAAGCCGTCGGCGAAAAAGTAATAGCCGAGGAAATTCGCCAGATAAAAGAACAGATGCCGCAAACCTATGCGCAGTTCGAGGCGCTGTATTCCAGAACGGCCCAGGGACATCGCGACTTGTACTTCTAAAACAACGAGGATAAAACGATGATAAAAACCGAAGACCAGAAACAAACAGAACTTAATGAATTCATCACCGCCGCCAAGCAAAAGCCGCGCAGCGATTCGCACCTTATCGCCGTCATGCACAAGGCACAGGAGCTTTACGGCTACCTGCCGCTGGTTGTGATTGATGATATCGCTGTAAGAATGGAAGTCCCGCGAGCGAGAGTCTGGGGCGTGGCGACGTTCTATCATTATTTCAATCTCAAGCCGCAGGGCAAATATACGATTTCCGTCTGCCTTGGAACAGCCTGCTACGTCAAAGGCGCTAGCGACGTACTCAAAGCCATCAAAGACAAGCTCGGCATCGAAATGGGCGAAACAACCGAAGACGGATTATTCTCGCTCGCGCCCGCTCGCTGCCTCGGCGCCTGCGGCCTGGCGCCGGTAGTTATGATTGGCGATAAAATTCACGGCGAGCTGACGCCGAAAAAAGTCACTCAGCTAATCGACCAGTACAGGAAAAAAGCTGTTCAATAAATGTTCACCGAAACCGTACAATCCGTTTTGAATCGGCTTTATTATGCCGACTGCCCCGAAAGAGCAGACGTCGAATATGCGCTTGACCTGCGGGATGAGACGCAGATTGCCGAGCTTTTCGATTTTGCCGACAAGGTTCGCCGGCAGCATATGGGAGACGGAATTTTACTGCGGGGCATCGTCGAGTTTTCCAATGAATGCGACAACACCTGCCAATACTGCGGCTTAAACAAGAGCAACGAAAAACTTTCGCGATACACGCTGACCGACCGGCAGATAATCGACTGCGCAGAACAAATAGCAAAATCAGGAATTAAAACGGTTGTACTCCAGTCCGGCCAATCTTCCAGACTCGATGCCGAATGGCTCGCTGAAATTATACGTCAGATTAAAACCCGCTTCGATATGGCGATAACGCTCTCGGTGGGCGAAAAAAGTCTGGACGAATATATATTATGGAAAAAAGCCGGTGCCGACAGATACCTTTTGAAAATCGAGACCACAAATCCCGACTTGTATGAAAAACTGCACCCGTCAATGAGTTTTGAAAACAGGATGCAATGTTCGAGAAATCTCCGCCTGCTTGGTTATCAAAACGGTTCCGGCAGCATCATCGGATTGCCCGGCCAGACAACTGCGGATATCGCCGGGGACATCCTGTTTTTCGCACGCGAAAAATTTGATATGCTCGGCATCGGCCCTTTGATACCGAACCCGGCGACGGCTTTGGCTAATCATCCGGCCGGCGATATCGAAATGGTTTTGAAAACCGTGGCTGTGACAAGAATCGTAACCAAAAACGCGCACCTGCCCGCGACTACCGCAACCGGCAGCGTCAACGGCATAGACTATCGAAAACAGGCCCTTGCCGCCGGTGCGAACGTTATAATGCCGAACTTTACGCCGCTGCCCTGGCGAAAATTATATGAAATTTACCCCGGCAAAAGATGTCTTACCGAGCAACAGGGCGCGTGCGACTATCTTGATGAAACGGCAAATATGCTCGGCAGAAAAATAGATTATTCAAGAGGCGACTCGCTTATGATTAAAACCTCTGATAGAATAACAGCGTAATAGAAACTTCCAGAAACTATAAGGAGAAACGTAATGGCAAAAAAAATTCTGATTATCGACGACAATCCGGAGTTCGTTGACGCGACCTCCAATCTGCTCGACGCCAAAGGCTACCAGGTCGTCACCGCACCAGACGGCAAAAAAGGCATCGAGCTGGCAAAAGCTGAAAATCCCGACCTGATTCTGCTCGACGTGATGATGACCACAAAGAGCGAAGGCTTCGACACCGCACGCGCGATTCAGCAGGATGAAAAAATCAAAAGCACGCCCATAATTATCATCACCGGCGTGCGAAAAGAAATGAATCTGCCGTTCGGCTTCGAACCCGATTCCGACTGGCTGCCCGTAAAAGCAGTCCTCGAAAAACCGATTAAACCCGAAGTGCTTCTCAAAAATGTTCAGGAGCACATTAAAAAGTAAATTTTATTTCAGCAAAATCTTTGAAGATTAGCAGGAGCGTCTGAAAAATGATTAACACTCCGAAAAGTTTAAGGCTGCAT
>JBBABK010000176.1:0-4814 GCA_041657685.1 Phycisphaerae bacterium
TATATTGCCCCGCCTGCGGCTATATGCTGCAATGCCGCAACTGCGATGTAACTCTGACCTTCCACAAATCAAAAATGCGAAAATCCCCGCTCCACGGCTTCGGCGGCAAACTTATGGATTATGGTTACGCGCTGTGTCACTACTGCGGTTCGCAAACTCTCGTACCCGAAAAATGTCCCCTCTGCCGCAAGGGCCTTGCGATGATTGGCTACGGCTCGCAGCGGCTCGAAGAAGAATTGAAACGAAAACTTCCCGCCGCCAACGTCGCACGCATCGATTCCGACGCGATGGCGGGACGCGATTATTATCACCTGCTCGGCGATTTCAGCCGCGGCAATATCGATATCCTCGCCGGCACGCAAATGCTCGCAAAGGGTCTGCATTTTCCCAATGTCACCGTCATCGGAATTATCAGCGCCGAAACCAGTTTATACCTGCCCGATTTCCGCGCAAACGAACGCACCTTCCAGCTAATAGAGCAAGTCGCCGGCCGTACGGGCCGAAGCGAAAAAAAAGGAACCGTCTACGTCCAGACCTTCCTGCCGGAGCAGCCCTCGATACAGTTCGCGATTAAAAATGATTTCGAAGGTTTTGTCGCCGAAGAACTCAAGCACCGCAAAAAATGCAACCTGCCGCCGTACTGGCGAATGGCAAATATCGTGCTGCGTCACGGCAAATTCGACGTGCTCGAACCGGCGGCAAATAATATGCGGCAAAGACTCGACGAAATAATCGCAGCACATAATCTCGAAGCTCTCGTCCGCGGCCCAATCCCGCCGGTTATCAGCCGAATCCAAAAACAGCACCGCCTGCAAATCGTCGTCCAGGCCCCGACCGCCGCAATTATCCAAAAGATTTTTGCTGCTTTGCGGGCTTCAAAGCCGATAAAACCTACAGTCACTATCAGCTTCGATATTGACCCCGCCAATTTGCTGTGATTTGAAATGAATGATAAATATAAAAAATTTATCTTTAAATATAAGTTTCTTCTGCTCGGCTTGATGCTTGTGCCGACGTTGCTGATAATCTTCGCCTTCGACCCCGCTCACACGCGATTTTTTCCGCCGTGTCATTTCAAATTGATAACAGGTTTTGAATGTCCCGGCTGCGGCTCACTTCGCGCAATACATCAGCTTCTTAATGGAAATTTTCTGGCCGCCATCAGGCTCAATCCCCTGATGATTATATTTTTATTTATTTTCTTTTTGGTTTTAATCTCGCTGCTCATAAAGAATAAATTTACTAAAAGCTTTCTTAGTTTTTTATCTCGGCCATACATTCCGTTGGCCGTACTGATTATAATCTTAGTTTATTGGCTCTTGCGCAATCTCCCGTTTTATCCGTTCACGCTCCTCGGCCCTTAGCCTCAGGATTTAAATAGTTGCATTTCGTGTGCCGATTATGTAAACTTTCCATTCGCCTTACCCGGGGAGTAGCTCAGCTTGGCTAGAGCGCTGCGTTCGGGACGCAGAGGTCGCAGGTTCAAATCCTGTCTCCCCGATTCTTTTTCTGTTTCCTGCGTGCGACGCAGTCAATTCGTTTAGCAGTCGCCGGTTTACCACGGCGTAGTTTTAACGAAGGCGGGCACGGCGACTTGTATAATTAAGAATATTTTGAAGAGGTATTTGCTGAACAATACAATGTCCGCCTACAGCAATAGCTCGATATGTTCACAACGGCGGGGCGGCTTCACATTAGTCGAGCTGCTCGTCGTAATATCCATCATCTCGATGCTGATGTCCATACTCCTGCCGAACCTCATCGCCGCTCGCGAAATGGGTCACAGAATCGTATGCCAGGCAAATATGCGCTCACTGACATTCGCCTGGAACGCATATACAATCGAATACAATGACAGATTATGTTCGCCCGATACCCTGTATAACAACGACGGCGAAATAGATTATAACTGGGTGGCGGACGGCCCCGATGACCCCGCCAATACAATCGGCGGAACGGAACAGGCGATTAAGGACGGCGTGCTCGCGCCGCTGCTGAGCGACACCACCGGCGTTTACAAATGCAAAAGCGATTCCACAGACCTGCTCCGCAGCTATTCAATCAGCAATGTAATGGGCGGCTATACCTGCGGCTGTGGTAATATGACGCGCCCGTATTACAGTATGGGACAAATCAAAGACCCGGCCGGCAAGCTCGTTTTCATAGATGCCGACAGCGTGCTGCCCGCAGGCGAACCGAAATGGATTCAGCGCGGATTCTGGCCGGTCGATAGGGACGCTCGAACGTGGGTCATTGCACAGGAAAATAACATTACCGCACGTCACGGCGACGGAACAAATCTTACATTCGCCGATAACCACTGCGAATACCGCAGATGGAAAGACCCGCGCACAATCGCGATTGCGAACTGGGACTTCTCAACGGCTAATATGGACGGCGACAACAAAGACCTCGATTACCTGCTGCTCATACTCAGAGGCCCGTACGACTAAAGGTATTTTATTATGGAAATTCCGGACTGGCTGATAGACGAGATTGTTTACAGATGGCAAAAGGCCAGGGACTATCTCAACAGCAATCCCAGAGCCATATTGGCAATCGCGCTGGCCAGCGGTTTTATTTTTCTGCTGGTCTTGCTCAAAATCTTTTCAGGGCCGTCCCGGCCGGTTATCGAGGAATCCAAAAAGGCCTGGTACTACGATTTGAACACGCAGAAATTGTTCGTCGCTCAAGCTGATTTGCAGGTCCCCATCGATGCACCGTCAGGCCCGCTGCCGGACGGCAAACCCGCCGGCGTCAGGGCGCACGTCTTTACTTATGCCTACGAGCCGAACGAAAATGATTTAATCATCGGCTATCTCGAAATGCCCGACCCGAATTTCGTTTCGCAAAATACCGCTAACGAAAATTGGACGGTTGGCAAATTGCTGTGCAGGCCCGGCGATGAGCGATGGGTACCGGCCGGCAGTTCACAAGGCAGCAGTATTATGCGCGAGGCCTCCAAGCGCAGTCCCTCCGGCAAAATACCACGATACTACGAACCAAAATAATTATCCCGCCGTTTAACAGTCGCCGGTACGGCGACTTGTTAGCCCTGTTGCTCGCAACGGGGGTCATTTGACATTCTCGTGTACGCAGGAATTCATCCGTTAATAATGCATTTCAATATATGATTTTTTGTTTTTCACTATCGCAATTGCCGGGTAAAATGGTATTATTTCGGGTGTTTTAAAAGAAGATAACACAAATGAAAGGGAGATTTAATGCGAAATTTTAAATGTAAAATGACAACAGTGCTATCACTGGCAGTTGGACTACCTATGCTGTGTATGGCAAATTTGGGAGACGTTTATCTGTCAACTTCACAAACACCTGCAAACCCCGTCGTGAATGATAGTATTACTTGGGGTGAGGATTGGACCAAAATCACATTACCTTATGAGGTTGAAATTCCTAAAAACGGTGCAGTTTATATGGCCCTTGAAAATCAGTATGATGGAAATAAGATAAAACAAGTCACCTTGGAATTTGAGTCGATTTCGGGTGGCTTCGGTTACAGCAATCCTGCTGGTTTTGCAGGATATCCTACATCAACCGGCCTGGACCCAAAGGCATGGAATGTCTCATCGATCATTTATCCTGACAAACCAGAGCTGTTTACCCTAAAAGGCACGATAAATCCTCAACCAAGCTGGGAGTGGATTAAACTTCGATATCCAGAGAGCTCAACATCAGTATCAAAGATTAAAATCACAAATTATTCGTCATCGTGTGTACCCGAACCTTCCACAATCTTCATACTTAGTTTTGGTGGATTGTTTCTGGGAAAATACAAGACTAAAAAACACCTTTAGAAAACTTCACCATATCGCCAGCTATATAAAAAAAGTAAGATGATCGAATAACCAAATATCTGCTTGACAATCAGCCTAATAACGCTAACCTACAGAGTTCAGGTTCTTAATTCTAAGGGGTTTAAAACAGAATTCTTAACGGCAATTTTAACTTCTACAGGAGAAACGTATGTTCAGCAGGTACATCGCCATCGGGTTAATTCTCACGTTAATATTATCAGCAGCGGCATTGGCCGACCAGAACGTATTGAGCAATCCGGGATTCGAAGATAATACCACCGGCTGGAGCGGCAGGAGCTGTTCCATCGAATCAGTAAGTGAGCCGGTACACAGCGGTTCGGCCAGTGTGAAGGCATTCGGCAGGGACCAAAACTGGCAGGGCGTCAGGCAGTCGGTGCTGGATAAGCTGGTGCCGGGCGAGACGTATCAAATCTCAGGCTGGGTTCGGCTCCAAGGCGATTCGAACAGCAGTGACACAATCCAGGTATCGTTCGAAAAGCAGGACGATGCGGGTGTTAATTATATCAACGTGGCGGGTAAAAAAGCGTCGGGCAGCGACTGGGTGGAATTGGCCGGGCAGTTCAAATATGAGCCTGACGGCGATGTCACTTTGCTTGAGTTGTATTTCGAAGGGCCTGCGCCGGGCGTGAACTTTTACGTCGATGATGTGAATGTTTACGGCCCGATGGCCGAGCCTAAAAGTGCGAAGGTGAAAAAGCCGGGCAGCGATAAGGCCAAGCTGATGATTAACGCCGGCGAAAAGCGGCAGGAAATTGAAGGATTCGGCGCATCGGGCGCGCATTTTACGATGGAGTTCGTGCAGTATAATAAAAAGGACGAATTGTATAAGCTGCTGTTCAACGATTTGGATTTGGATATTTTCCGCATCAAGAATTATTACGCGCACGGGCTGGAGCCGAATTCGTTCCCTGAAACGGTGGAAATTGCAAGGGGCGGCAAGGCTGCGATGGGCGGCGATTTGAAGATTATGATTTCGGC
>JBBABK010000177.1:0-4753 GCA_041657685.1 Phycisphaerae bacterium
CTTTAACGAAAGCAATTTCTCCGCCCCTGCCGAACACAACCGTGGTATAACATTTTCCGACATCGAGAAATACAAGCGTCCGCTGCAGGTCTTCCTCGCGACGGAACAGCCTGTCAATTCCCCTGAACAGCGCACAGGCTACCGTGTCGAGTCCGACCGGAACCAGGTCTGCTTCGCGAAGCATTTCAATATGCTCACGAACAACCTGTCCGCCTGCCGCGAACAACACGAATTCATTTTTCAGCTCGTCGCCCTGCCTTGCCTGGCCTACCGGCATATAGCGAACGACGTCGCTGTCAGAATTAAATTTGAATCGTCCCGCCGCTTCGTCCATCACCGCCCTGTAAGTTTCCTCTTCGCTCATCTGCGCCAGCCTTAGGCTGGTAATTTGCAGGTTTTCATTCGCCAGAGCGGTTACGACATTTCGCCCCTGGAACCTGTCCTTTGTAAGAAGCTGCCTGACGGCGGCAATAACTTTCTCGCGGTACTTCTGCGGGTCATCGACCGGCTCGTCATCGATTCTCAATTTCTGAGCCGCGCGCACGGACATCTTCTCGCCTTGTGCAAACTGGACCATTTTTATCCAGCCGTGACCGATATCAAGGCCGATTGGAAGTGCGTCATTATTTGGCAAACTAAAACTTAACACAAAATAAACCCTAATCAGTAAATTGTTATATAACCTGTCACCGGTTCGATTCTGACCGTCAGTGTCGAACCGCCTGCGCTCAATGTAATTTCACCCGCGCCGTTTAAATCGCCGCCGGTGTGCTGCGGGCTGCCCAGATAATCAAAGCCGACTGTCGAACCCGTCGCGTCGAAATTCACAGAGGTAATATCAACTCTGCTGAACCTGTTGTCCGACGAAAAATTAATAATGTACTGCTTGCCGGTAAGCGGGTTAGTAATTACCGTATCACTTGCATCTTTGATGCTGTAACTGTTCGTCGATGTATTAAATTCGACCCAGTAATCCTGACCTCTGCTAATCGCCATACTTTTTGCGTATTCCAAATCCGCGGCCAAAATTGTCGCGGCCGCTTTTAGCTGCGATGCTGCGCCGCTTGCGGCAAACGGAATCGCGAGCATTGCCGCGATAGAAAGTATCACTACCACGAGCATTATCTCGATGAGCGTAAAGCCTCGCGGGCGCAGAGCCTGAACAGAATGTCTATGCCGTAAAATTCTCATTAAAAACACCCTTTCCGTGATGGCTGCGCTGAACGATGCGCACAATCAACCCTGATTCCGTTAATACTTCGACCCTTTTGGATAGTGCCTTTATCCGCGTTTTTCGCATTGCAAATCACCTTTTCGTCCGTGGGATATATCAAAAAATAATGCCCGAAAACGCCCCGCTTTATCCGACCAAATTTTGGAAAAATTTCTTCAAACATCGCCCTGTATCAGCACAAAAAACGCCCCTTTAAATTCAAAATGGCCTGACAATCCGCAGAACCGTTACAGATAGCTGCCGGCCCGTTTAACTAAAGCGGTCGAAGATTTGAATAAAATCCGGTTTGTGATACTTCTAAAATTCTGTGAAATCCCGACTCGTCGGGACAAAAGGCCGATAAGCCGGTCCGAAAACGGACGTGCTAAAAACACCGAGACGCTGATTTCGCTGAATATCGCTGATTCAAAAACAGCCATTCAGAGTAATCTACGCAATCTGCGTCTGATTTTGCTATGGCCCGTTTAATTCCTTCTAATCACTTTATAAATCGCGTCAGCCGCCTGCGACCACCTCTGCCAGTTTCCATCCTCGTCCCGGCAGCACCATATCGCGGTCTTGACAGGCGCAGCGGTAATTTCTATATTCCGCAATCCATCTTCATTGAGCTTGAAATTTGCTAAAAGCCCGCTGGAAATTTCAACACCGTTCATTATGTCATTAACATCATCAACATCGAGCGGCTGATTAAATATTCGCATATCATCAATAAGGCCCTTGTAGGTGTAAGAATTACTACCTGTCCGGTCGCACGCGATATTGAAATGGCCGTAACCAGAACTTGGACTGCTGAACCACGTTTCTGATTTTTTTTCATCTCCATCAAGATATGTTTTCATCGTGTTGCCGCTTCGAGTAATAGCGATATGATGCCAGCCGTTTTTAATATCATCAATTTTTATTCCCGTGTACCAACTGTTACTCGAGGAATGGTGGACAATTAGTCTTCTCGGACTGCTGCTGTCGAATTGCAGTGTCCAATGATTATCATTACCGGCAGGGTCTGTTTTGGAAAAAATGCCCGCGTAGAATTTTTGTGTCGCGTCGGCTTTTATCCAAACAGCTAAGGTGTAATCATTTGTTATCTGAAGCCAGTCCGAACTATTATACGTCTGCATAAAATCATCTGAGCCGTCAAAGGAAATCGCGGTACGCGCCCCGTCTGTTACGCATAAAGGCTCCCCGTGCATAACGGCCTGATGACCATCAACCGCTTTTGCAGTCTCTACTATGCCGTCTGAAACAAGGAGTCCGCCGAGCACGTTCACATCCTCACAGCCGACACTGACGTACATTTGTCCTTCAATGACAGCAAGACCTTCGATATCAATTGCAGCATCCTGCTCGACTGTTACGTCGCCTGTCACCAGCATCGCGGGAATATTCCTGGCAGCTTGTATTAGATTGTTCGTGCCGGTGATTCGCAAATCGCCGTCAACTATCAGCATCCCTTCTATCTGGACGTTGCCGGCTATTTCCAAATCGCCGTCGCATTTAACAAAAGTTTTGTTCTCGCCTGAAAGCGACGAGGAAATAGTTTCAAAAGTGTATTCGCCTGTAAAATCAGCGATATTGACATCGGGCCAATCAAGCGATAATTCGCTTGTCGAGTAAATCTGGCCCGTAACTGTTCCATAATTCAGCAAATTACCCGCGGCGTCACCGACAATATTAAATCTGCTTGATAACTGCCGTGCCGACGTGCTGTTCGACAAATACGCAACACAGGGATTCAACTCCAGCATCGCTTCGAGACTGCTCTGTGCAGTTCGCTCGCTGCCGTTATAACGATATGCCTCGCAATTTATTTTATAACCATATATTCCGTTCGGCTCGACGGCGACATCGTAATAATAATCGCTTGGTGCTTCGAGCTGTTGCGAAGCTGCGCCCGGCCAGTATTCGCCGCTGATTTCCTGCGGATTGAGCAGCAGGCCGCGGGCGTGCTCCAGTGCTGATTCGGCAAGGTAATCGACCTGCGTACGGAGCAGCATATTTTGGCCGTACTGCAACTCGCCATCGCTGCGCGACAGGTACGCCAGGGCAACGACCGTTACCACCATCACAACGCCCAGCACGATAATCAGTGCCGCGCCTCTGCGTGCCGTCAACATTTTGTGTTTTTTATTAATCAACAGTATCAATCCGTGTCTAATCCCTGCATCGCAGGTAAGCCGATATTTCATAATGGCGTGTAGCACCCGCCTCGTCCAAATCAAACCCTATACCAACGAAACTGGTGTTTTCATCAATTGTCGCCGGCTCAAACACAACATTACTGCACTGCGGCAAAACTTCGACTCGCCTTTCGTCATACGAGGCAATGAGCGATGTCTTTGCGCTGCCGTCTTTCAGGGCCGCGAGCAAAACTTCGCCTGCAGCGTCGGGAAAATCCAAAATATAAATATGATTCCTTCCTGCCCCCGCCTCGATATACACAATCTCCGACGGGTCGATTTTGCCGTCCAAATTATCATCCGCCCGCCAAATCGCCAAATCATCGCCCGCCAGCACAGTGTATTTCGAGTAACGCAGCAATTCCGTTATTCGCAGTGTCGCGTAGCGAAGCTGTGCCTGGTGTGTACTTTGTTCGTCACTATCCCTTTGCGCGTTGCCCATAGCGAACGCCAGCGTCGCCACGGCCGCAAAGATGATACTGCACACCATAAGAGCAACCAGTAATTCGACAAAGGTAAGACCCGCTCTGTTATATTTTAGCTTTTTCATTTTGAAATCAATCTGCCGACCGATGCAATCTCGCCGCCGTTATAAAAAACCTTAGCCGTACAGCGAATAAATATCGGTTCAATATCACCATCCCCACTTTCCTGGTCGACGTAAACATACTGGCACAAAACGGTCCTGCTGTAACCGGCATACATCGGGTCTGTAAATACATCGCCCGTCATATCCTTTATTTGTCCCTCCGACTCGCTGTAAGAGCCGTACGCGGTCGTTATATCATTAAAATCTGTCGCGATGACTTTTTCAACAAGGTCGCTCGCCAGTTTGGCCGCGAGTGTTCGTCGCTGACCTTCCATTCGCGAACGTGCGCCGGCGGTGAACGGCATAAGCACACCGGCCGCGGCAATGCAAAGCACTACCACGGCTACCATCGCTTCAGCTAATGTAAAGCCTCCTGCCGTCTTGCCCAAAATTCTCTTCATTTCAAATTTCTCGTTATCTATAACGCCGAGTATCCAATGCCGTTATCGGCCTGAAACGCCCCCGTCTTTGTATCCAATCGCCAGCCGGCCTTATTCGCACCGGCCGGGGCACCGTCAAACCGCACCTCGTCAAGCCCGTTAAACGGATTCCGCGGAATATCTCCTATATACGGGCCGAATTGCCCGTTCCGCTGCGTTAGCTCATCCTGGAACTCCTCGCAGCTTTGCGTCGAAGGCAATTGTCCGTCGTGTTCGGCACGATAAACATTCAGGCCCGTACGTATCTGCACCAGCATTTCAATCAGTCTGGTGGTATTATCCCCCACTGCCGCGGTACCGGATTGCGGGCCTG
>JBBABK010000178.1:0-4789 GCA_041657685.1 Phycisphaerae bacterium
GATTTATGAGCAAAGTATTTTTGAGTGACGCAATAGTAAGTGCCGACAAGGCGAAGGTGTCGGTGCGGGACGCGGGGTTTTTGTATGGAATGGGGCTGTTCGAGACGATGCGGGCGTGCAACGGAACGGTGTTTGCGCTCGATGAACATATCGAACGGTTATTCAAGAGCGCGGAAAAATTGTTCATCGTTCATAATTTCAGTAAAAAGTTTATAGCTGATGCGATTGATAAAACTCTCGAAGCGAATAAATTGAAAGATGCGAGAATTCGGCTGACGCTGACGGGAGGGGAGGTGACGGAGCAGGAGCAAATGCGGCCTACGCTGTTAGTGGCGGCGACGGAGTTTGAGCCTTATCCGGAGCAGTATTATAAGAAGGGCGTGATGGTCGTTTTGTGTCCGTATAAGCAGAATGCGCAGGACCCGACGTGCGGCAATAAGACGACGAGTTATATGTCGCGAATGCTGGGTTTGAATTTTGCGCATCACAAACGGGCGGCTGAGGCGCTGTGGTTTACGACGGATAACCGGCTGGCGGAGGGATGCGTGAGCAATGTGTTTATCGTGAAGGATTCTGCGCTGTTTACGCCTGCGGTTAATACGCCTGTATTGGCGGGGGTGGCGCGTAAGACGGTGATGGAGCTTGCAAAGCAGAGCACGATACGGTGTTATGAAAAAGATATTAATATCAATGAGCTGCTGGACGCGGACGAGGTGTTTTTGACGAACGTGATTATGCAGGTGCTGCCGGTGGTGAAGATTGAAAAGCATGATATTAAGGACGCCAAGGTCGGTTCGATAACGAAGGAATTGAAAAAACGGTTCGAAGATTGCGTTAAAAAAAGCTGCGGGATTACAAATGAAGATTAAAGATGTGATAAAACAAATCGAGCGGCTCACGCCGCCTAATCTGGCGCAGGGGTGGGACAATACGGGCCTGCTAGTGGGAAGCGGCAATGAGCGGGTAAAAAATATTTTACTTGCGATTGATATTACAAAAGCGGTTCTTAGTGAGGCGAAGAAATTAAAAGCGGAAATGATAATCAGCTATCATCCGGTGATATGGGACGGGTTGAAAAATATAACCGACAGAGGCGATGGGAATATCGTTTATGAATTGATAAAGGCGGGGATTGCGGTTTATTCGATGCATACATCGCTGGATGTTGTGGCCGGCGGGGTGAATGACGGTCTGGCGGAGATGGTGGGGATTGTCGATGCAAAGCCGATTGGCGATTATGTGCAGGATGATACGAGGGATAATTATAAGCTGGTGGTTTTTGTGCCGGTTGGCGCGACTGATAAAGTAACTAATGCGATATTTGCTGCGGGCGCGGGTTGGATTGGCAATTACAGCAATTGCGGATTCAGGACGGCGGGGAAAGGAAGTTTTCTGCCGCGGGACGGAGCGAGGCCTACGATTGGAAAAAAAGGAAAAATCGAGACGGTGGAAGAAATCAGGTTCGAATGTATAGTGCCGAGCGGCAAACTCGATTGTGTATTGGCTGCTTTGAAAAAGGCGCATCCGTACGAGGAGCCTGCGTTCGACGTTTTTAAATTATATAATCCGCAGGACAGAATCGGGCTGGGACGAATTGGAAAACTTGCAAAAGCAGCGACGGTAAAGGAAATTATCGCGAAGGTAAAACGCGCTACCGGCGCCAAGGCGGTGGGGATTGTGGGCAAATCGCAGCGGACGGTTAAGTCGGCGGCGGTTTGTGCGGGTTCGTGCGGAAAGATTATAAATTTAATTATCGCACAGTGTGCGGATTTGTATGTTACGGGCGAACTGAAGCATCATCAGGCGATAGCGGCGCAGGAGGCGGGTATGACGTGCCTATGTCTGAGCCACAGCGTTTCGGAAAGATTCATTTTGAAAAAGCTGGCGAAAGTGTTGCAAAACCAGGCCAAAGAGGTGAAAATCAGTGTCAGTAAGAAAGATGCTGACCCGTTTGTATGGAAGGAAATATGACAGATAAAGAAAAAGACCTGCGGGATGAGCAGGACGAGATAGAGTTCGAAGAAGATTTGCAGCCGATAGGTACCGATGCTGATGTGGCTGAAATAGTCGAGCAGACGGATGATGGCGGCGGAGCAGAGATAGCGGATGAGTCCGCGGAGGCTGAGGGAGAAGGTGAAGAAGGTGTCGCGGAGCGGAAGCAGCGGGAAGAGCCGATATTTGCCGAGCCTGACGAGCCGATTGAGACGACGGTGGAGTCGGTGATTGAGGCGATTTTGTTTGCGAGTGATGAGTCGCTGTCGCCGACGAAGCTGGCGGCGATTGTGGAAGTGACGACTAAGCAGGTGAACGAGGCGGTCAGGACGCTGAATGAAAAATATAAGGCGGGGAATCATTCGTTTCGGATTGTGCAAATCGCGGGCGGATATCAGATGCTGACGCTGTCGCCTTATAATTTGTGGCTGCAAAAACTGGTGCGGGCGCGCGGGGACAGTAAGCTCAGCGCCGCGGCGATGGAGACGCTGGCAATTATCGCGTATAAGCAGCCGATTATCCGGGCGGACGTCGAGGCTATTCGCGGAGTTGCGGCTGGCGAGATGATTCGCTCGCTGATGTATAAGGGGCTGGTGAAAATTACGGGCAGGGCGGATATACTCGGCAGGCCGATGCTGTACGGCACGACGAAAAAATTTCTGGAAGTATTCGGGCTGAACAGTTTGAAGGATTTGCCGAAGATTGAGGAATTGAAGAAGCCGGAGCAATAAAAAATCCTAAATACGAAATTCTAAATCCTAAACAAATTCGAATATCTAATTTTAAAAACAATTCGCCGCAGAGTTTTCATTTATTAAAAGCCACAGAGAACATAGAGGGCACAGAGAGAATTTTATTTTCTAAATGAGACCACTCTCAGCACTTCCAGTATATTATTACTCGACAAGCTGACCAAGGTTGGAAATGGTTGATTAAATTAAATACTCTGGATGATGGGACAGATCAACTACTTGCACAATTTTTCCAATTCCTCTTTTATCAATTTGCTAATTATTTCTTTGCAATTTAGCGAATCTATTCCTAATTTTTTGGGGTCATTACAGTTCATAATCAAATGGTGCAAATTAGTACAGACAGTACTATGCAATCCTGCCAATGCCAAAAGGTGTGCAGGAGATTTAGCATTCAACAAAATATTTTTACGAACTTTTATTTTATCATGAGACTTTCCCCTTTGAAGCTTATGATAAAAACTCTTAAAAGATTTAGGTACTTTAATCACGTTCAAATCGAATGCCCTGAGGATAAATACATCAGTATAATAATAGTCCACTTTTAAGTCAGGGTTATCACAATTTACTTCCATTAAAATTACGCCCCCTTCAGTTCCGCTTCCTTCCGGGGAAGGCTCAAATTCTAATTTTTCAGCATGCTCAGGAAGGGGCCGAAGTATCGTTTTATGTACTCCCCAACATGAGGTTGTAGAATCAGAAATCACGGTCTTTACCTGAAATTTTCTAAGCACATCCCTGTCATCAAAAATTATATCAAAACCATCTTGGTCAGTTTCTCCAGTATACACTTCAAGGAAATATTCTCTATGAGCAGCAGCAATTTGCATGTCATAAATTAGGCGGTGCATAAAGACAGCTTCCCTCGACCGGCTATTTGAAGGTGCTTTGAAAAAATTTGTTAAGTCATTCATGATTGTTTCTCTGTGGTCTTTGTGTTCTCTGTGGCGACCTTAATTCTTTTTCACTCTGTGGCAAATATTATTCGACTATGACGGCGGTGCCGTAGACGAGTATTTCGGCGGCGGCCTGCATTACCTCCGACGTGCCGAAACGGATTGCAACGATTGCGTTGGCTCCAAGCTCCTCGGCTCGTTCGATCATCCGGTCGAGGGCCTGCTCGCGCGACTCGGCCAGCATTTTTGTGTAGTCGGTGATTTCGCCGCCGACGAGATTGCGGAAGCCTGCCATAATATCCCTGCCGAGGTGGCGTGCTCGGATTGTGTTGCCGCGGACCAGGCCGAGGTGCTTTGTGATTGTCTTGCCGGGGATTGTTTCAGTTGTCGATAGAAGCATTTTAAATATCTCCTACAGTTTTAGAATTTTCTAAACCATCATCCATACGACATCGGGACAGGTCGCAGGGATAATAATGGGCTTATCTCCTTACATCTTTATAACGGTCTTTTTTCCAGAAGTACAGCCTTTCGCGCAGGATTGAGACGAACATCACGGCCAGTCCGGCGAGAAGAGCGAGAATCGCGATTTTCAAAATCAGTTCGACGTTCGGGTCTTTGACGATTCCTTCGACCAGTTTGAACAGGCCGAAGATGATTAGCGCGATGCCTGTAACGGACATTAAGAGCCAGCCGAGGCCTCGTTCGAAGCGGTTATAGACGCCCGACCAGTAATTTTCCCAGAGGACGTCTTCCGGCTCGGCGAATTTTACGGAGTCGGTGACGTTTTTGAGTTTTTTGAACTGCTCGAACTCGGCGGCGCATTCTTTGCACGATTGGACGTGCTGTTCGAATGAAAATTTCTGCGCCTCGTCAAGCTCGTTATCGAGATAACCCATCATAAGGTCTTTGTATTGGCGGCATGTCATTCCAGAAGACCTCCTTTCTGACGTTCCAAAATTTCTTTCAGTGATTTTCTTGCGTAGTATAATCTGCTTGTCACGGTGCCTTTGCCGCAAAGAAGCGTCTCGGCCATTTGGTCGTAGGACATATTTCTGAAATGGCGAAGTATTATTACTTCGCGGTGTTTGTCGTCGAGTTTGTCGATGGCCTGCCATAACTGTTTCTGTAGTTCGGTCTGTTCGACGA
>JBBABK010000179.1:0-4783 GCA_041657685.1 Phycisphaerae bacterium
GGCTGGGCGGCGACACTCCCGCAGGCGACCCGCTCGCACAGTTATACCTGACCAACAACACACACGCCGCGATTGTCAAACGCCTGCGCGAGTTCGATGTGCCAATCCTGATGACCGGCGGCGGCGGCTACAATATTCAAAATACTGTCCGCGCCTGGGCGCTTGCCTGGTCGGTCCTTTGCGGCGCCGATGACGGCCACGATATGAACATCGGACTGGGCGGCGTTATGATGGAAACCACCGACTGGCTCGGCGGCCTGCGAGACAGGCATCTCGTCCCGACCCAGCAGCAGAAAACCGTCGTCGCCCCCGCCGTCGAAGCAGTTCTCGAGCAGGTAAAAGAAAAAATCTTCCCTCTGCACGGAATTTAGACGAGCGGTCATTTTAATTTATAAACCACTCCGTCCGCACTGTTAAAGACCATTTCGTACGAATCTGCGGGTATGCGTCTGGACAGTCCCGCGATGAATTCACCGAAATATTCCTCTGACAAACCGTTTTTATCGACGAACAACGCCAGGTATTCGGCATTGATTTGTTTCATACGCATGGCAAATAACTCTTCCATATTTTCCGGAAGTGTAGTACTCCTCTGCCATTCCCGGGTTAATATTTTGAGAGTCGGATAGCCGCCGTAAAAGCTTACATCGAATGAATAATTCGTCGCTATTATATTGTCTGGTGAAACATTTGATTCGAGCCATTTAAAAGCCTCGGAGGAATCTATCCTGCTCCAATATTCGGGTTCGTCTAAAAATACTGAAGAATTCTCAAAAAACCAGACAAAAGAGCAAAAAACCATGGCCGTCAGCAGTACGAATTTGGTAATTCGCTCAGGCTTTTTTAATTTACCGCCGAGTATTGTGGAACAGGGATTAATCAGCGAGACAATAAGAATAAGTATAAAAGGAATCATAGGAGTAAACAAACGGCTTTCAAAATAAGGCTGATACCTGTACATACCGTAAATGATGATTACAGCATACCCGAAGATAAACAGGTATATCAGGTCATAACCCGCTCGGAGCTTTTGAATAATTACGCTCGGCTTGCTTTTACCAAGCAATATCATAATCCAGATTATTAATAATATTCCCGCAAATAACAGGACCCATTTTTTATATTCCGCCATACCGATACTGTTAAGTAAGTCCGAGCCGACACCGTGTACGGCAAGCTCATCCAGCGTCTGTTTTATAGTGCCGACAGCCGAATCGAATAATGTGTATCCCGAAAAGTCCTGATTGACGCCGCGAAATACATTCAATAATAGTTTATTACGTATGAATAAAATTGCGGCGGGAATCATCGGCAATACAAGGCAGGCAAGTCTGGAAATGATTGTTCTCGCTTTTAAATTTTGCTTCCAAAGATATGCAGCTTCTAAAACAAATAAAGGCAAAATGGCTATGCCCGTATATCTTGTTGCTATTGCCGCCGAGGCGCTTATGCCCGCCGCCAATAACCAGCCGTGCGGTCGTCTGGAATGCCTCGCTTTTATAAGAAAATATACTGCGGCTGTTACAGACGCTATGAACAATGGCTCCGAGAAGAGAAAAGTGCAAACGCCTAATATCGAAACCGACAGCGCAACGGCCAGCCCGACGGCAATAGAAACGATATCGCCTACAAGCTCCCGTGCGATGAGCCACGAAAAAATTGTTATGGCTATATGGCACAGCAAATTAAGCACTTGGCCGGGCCAAACACGCTCCGCATTCACCGGCCCCAATATCGCCAAAACAATAGGCAAAAGCGGCGGTTGTTCGAGAAAAGCTGTATTGCCATTTGAATCGGGCATAAGGCCGTAAAAGTGGATTATAGGCGTCTTGATGCCATTGCCGGCCGCTATCTGCTGAGAAACCAGCGCATATCGCATCGAATCGTAGCTCAGTCTTATCGCCCGGACGGCGTAAAGGCCGGCTCCGAACGCTGTCAGAACCAGCAAAATCACCGCCGCTTTGTTAATAGGGCTATTTTTTCTCTCCATAAGGGTGTACACCTGAATATTTTCCTCGTTTTTACACTTTCCTGCGGCATTTTGCACGAAATATATTTTTTTTAAGAAAAAAAGTTAGATATTTATTGACAATTCTGGCTTATTTGGTAAAATACCAATAGCTGGGCAGCAGCCGAGCACATTTCGCACAGTAGTGCAAGCCTCAGGAACAGCAGTTCCGCGATTCACAAAATTTAATCCTGTCACTCGCTTGCGCCCGCTCGCAAGTCGTCGAAAATCAAGGGGATATACCACGACGACCCTTCGGCTCAAAATCCCGAACTGCATCGACCGCCTTTTCGCCTGGCCCGTTTTATTTTACAGGCGATGCAAATACGGCTACACCTTCCGCCGAATCTATCTCGGCGAAGGCGTTTGGACGCTCGTTTCACCGGGTGATTATTATGAACTCAGCAATTACAACTGGTACATCTCCGGCAACGGCAAAGGTTTTTACGCATTCACAAATATCAAAATCGCCCCCGGCAAATCAAAAATGCAAAGTATGCACAGGTTCATTATGCAATTTGAACTTGAAGCTGCAGGCCGTAAGCTAAACCCTGTACCCTGTCCCCTGTACCCTAAATTAGTTGTTGACCATATTAATAACGACCCGCTCGACAACCGCCGTGCCAATCTCCGCATCGCCACCCGCGCCCAGAACGCCTGCAACCGTCAGAAAATACGAACCGAGAAATCCTCGCAATACATCGGCGTATATTTCGAAAAGCGCACCGGCCGCTACACCGTCAAAATCAGAATCAAAGGCAAACGCCTTTGGCTCGGCCGTTTTACGGACGAACTCACTGCCGCTCGCGCTTACGATACCGCTGCCAAAAAACATCACGGCGAATTCGCAAAATTAAATTTTGAATAAACGCATAATAACCCCCTGATAAATCAGGGGGCTAAATTTTTTAATGTTTATTTACATAACTGATTCGACTACGCAGCGTCTTTTCGTCAAAACAATATCGTTTATCGAAACCTTTCGTCCATAACGGACCGGTAAATCCTTTGTCTCTCATTGCTTTGAGACTGGCCGTCTTGTAGTGTCTAACAATAAGGCCGAGGTCTTTCGTCGTGTAATCGACAACGAGGTGTATATGGTCTGAACAAACGGCAACTGCGTATATTTTCTGGCCGATTTCTCCTGCCCTTATACGAATTGCTGTTTCAATTATTTCTCGCTGTACCGGCGTAAGAACAACAGGGTCTTTTTTTAGTTTTTGTTTATTGGTATTGGCAAGAGGCGTATTTGGCTTAAAGATAACCCCATTTTTCACATAACCTTTTTTATTACCTTGCAGCCAGGTACCGTAAGTCGTCCATGTCAAAAGATATCCCAATGTTTTATGCATACAGGACATTATATCTATTTTAAAAAATTTAGCCCCTCAATTTATTGAGGGGTTAACCCTCGATAACTCTGTGCAACCGCAATCAAAAAAAATGCCCGTCTTAAATTCATTCCGTGCTGCCTCCAGTGCATCACCTCCGCTTTGCCCAAAATTTAGCCCCCCAATTTTATGCCGTTAAATTTGGTTATGCCGTTAAATTTAGCCCCTCAATTTATTGAGGGGTTAACCCTCGATAACTCTGTGCAACCGCAATTAAAAAACGGCCCGGCCTGCTCGTCCGCCGCAGGCGGATTTTCACGGTTTTTCCGTTAAATATTCAATAAAAAACCTCTTGTTTTTGATGCAAACTGGAGGGATAATTAATTATAGCATGACAGACAAAAGCATATTTCAAACCTTTAAACTTTGAGGTTAAGATGACCCTAATACTCGCGGAGATCTCTGATAAGATGGCAACCATCTGGCAGATTTGGCTTGGGAGCATGGTACTTTCTATTCCGGTACTTCTGGGAATTTTTCACAAGTGGATATCTTGGTTGCTTGTGTTATTAGCTTCTATTTTCTCCATATTGCTTGCTTATGATGCTTACTGTGTGGCATTCACTGAGCCTTTATTTTCTGAAGCTGTACAAAATGAGATGGGCGGTTGGTGGATTGCTAATTCCATTTTCTCTTCCTTCCTTCCAGCAGTATTTGCTCTTACAATTCTTTTTTGGCACTTAAAAATAAAATCTTCACCGCCAGCAAACATCACGGTGAATTCGCAAAATTGAATTTCCCGCATTAAAAAAAATATTTAGCCCCGCCATCATCTCGATGTCGTTTATCGAGTGTGGCGGGGTTTTTACCACTTCTTCCCGACGTTTTTTCGCGTGTGACGGGGTTTTGTATCGACGTATAAAGAAACGGCCCGGTTTTAATGCCGGGCCGTGTGGTGTTTTCAAGTTTAATTTATAATTATCTTTTCAGCGCACCGTCGGCTTCGCCGTAGGCCTCGGAAACAAGTGCAGGTTCCGAAGGCGCGACCGGTTTTAACGTCATAGACAATGCCGCGGTGACAAGGCAGGCGATGCCGGCCGGTATAAACGCCCACAGCCAGGTCTGCGCTTCGCCCATCCATCCGCCGAGAAACGGCCCGATTACTCCGCCGAGGCCGTAGGCCATAAACACCCACGGATAATTGGTGCCGACGTTTTTATTTCCGAAGTAGTCGGCGGTCGCGGCGGGGAACAGCGCGAAGTTGCCGCCGAAGTTAAAGCCGATAATCGCAGCGCCGATATAAATTCCGATTTCGCTACCGCCGATGAAATAGAACACGAGCATCATCACGCCCTGAATCGCGCTCATAAGAGCGATTGCGTTTTTCCTGCCGGTCTTTTCGGAAATCGCGCCCCAGACGATTCTTCCTATGCCGTTAAGAATG
>JBBABK010000180.1:0-4770 GCA_041657685.1 Phycisphaerae bacterium
TACCCAAATCTTTCCACCATGCTGTTCAACGATTTCTTTAGAAATTGTAAGTCCGAGGCCTGTTCCGCCCGTCTTTCTCCGACCGTCGCTGCTTAATTGTTCAAAACCGTCAAATATTTTCGACATGTCCTCTTGTTTGATACCATATCCGGTATCAGACACTGAAATCTGAACTTCATTTTCAGTTTTGGATGTCCTGATTGTGATGCTTCCCTTTTCCGTGAATTTAATGGCATTATTAACTAAGTTTGTCAAAACCTGAGTAATTTTATCACTGTCAAATTTGGCTTTAGGCAGGTCCTTGTCAAGTTCGAGCAGAAAGTCCAGATGCCCGGTCTTTGCTGGAAAGGCCATCGTTTTATAGACGTCATTAACAACCTGATTTACATCTTTAGCTTCAAGGTTAAAGTTCATCTTGCCGGAATCGAGCTTCTGGAAATCGAGAACATCGTTAATAAGCCTTGTGAGCCTATCGACGTTATTTTTTGCAATTCCCAGCAGTTCCTTTTGTTGTTCGTTAATGTCACCGGACAGGCCGTCTAATACAAGGGCAATACCTTCTTTTATAGCTGTCAGAGGCGTACGCAGTTCGTGTGAGACCGTAGATATAAACTCTAATTTTGTCTTCGCTGCTTCTCTAATTCTTTCTTCTGTCTTCTTCTGCTCGGTGATGTCTTCAATAGTAATGAGAATCATCTGCATCGCGGCGAGACGTCGAGCATTGAAAAGCATTACTTTATGTCCGATGGTTTCAAAGTCGTACTCAATCTCGTGATGATCAAAGGCGTTTTTCTCGGGAAGGATTTTCTCCATGAGCTGTCGCAGTTTGGGAATGTCCCACTGCCGGTTGTTTAAATCGTAAATTAATAGGCCTTCGGCTTCCTCTGGGATGATATTAAAGGTCTGATAGAAGGATTTGTTGGCTGAGATTACCCTTAGGTCAGCGTCCAGCACTATCAAAGGCTCTCGCATTGTCTCTAAGATGTTTTCAGCATATGCACGAGCTTCCTCGATTATTTGCTGAGTTTTCTCGCGCTCGGTGACATCGACAAAAATGGCAATCACGCCGTCAATCTTATTATCTAAGGTGCGGTATGGCCTGATATATACCGAATACCAGTTTCCTTCTTTATCTTTTGTTTCAAATGTCTTTGGACTAAGGGATTCTATTACATCCAAAAGTATTCTCTCGAAATCAGGAATATCTACGTTGAGCTTGATTTTGCTTATCAGCCTGCCGACATCAGAAGAAATTATATTAAGCGTCTTTTCTGTCTGGGGAGTTATCCTGCGTATTACAAGGTCTGTTCCCATCACAACAACCGGCATATTGATACTGCTAAGTAGGTTTATCAGGTCATTATTCAGGGTAGAGACTTCAGCATTACGGTTCTGCAGTTCTTCGTTGGTAGTAACCAATTCTTCATTTGAGGACTGCAGCTCCTCTTTAGCTGTTTCCAATTCCTCGTTAGTGCTTTGCAGTTCTTCATTGCTTGACAGTATTTCCTCATTGGCTGTTTTTACTTCTTCATTCGCATTCTCTTGTTCTTCTATGACTGTTTGGAGATATTCTTTGGTTTCCGCAAGTTCTTTCTGCAGACTATCGATATACTCATTGCTTTTAAAGGATTTTCCCTTTAAGGATATTTTGCTGTACGTTTTCGGCAAATTCCCAAGCTCAACTGCCCCGGCGATTTCGTCAAAAAGCACCAGAAAGAATTCCTCTTCAAGGGGTCCGTATTTCACAGGAACAACGGTTATATTAATCCGCATCTGATGGTCATTATGCCGGAAATCCTTCACTTCTCTTTTTACGGTATGTTTTGTTTCCCTTGATTTATATATCGCCGCCCTCAAAGGCATAAGCAGCCCATCCCTGGCCAGTTTGAATATATCAAGGCTCGGTCTGCCTGCCGCTGATTCAAGAAAACGTCCGGTATGCCCGCGAAACTGGATGACTTTCATACTACTGTCTATCAGCACTCCGCAAGTAGCATATTCGTCAAGCACAATCCGTTCTACCATGCTTTCAATATCAGTTTCTTTACCTTTCTCAACAGCCGGCTTTTCCTTAATTTCTAATTTCTTTAGCGGACGATGTTTATGGACCACTTCAAGTTCGGGCGTGATTGACAGATATTTTTTTACGAAAATTCTCTGTTTTTTATCCAGGGGTTTAAAAAGATTTGAATAATTGCTTATGGATTCCGAGTTTCCTAAAAGCAGAAACCCGCCAGGTTTTAAACCGTAGTGAAAATTATGGAATGCCTTTTTCTGTAAAACCGGCTGAAGATAGATAATCAGGTTACGGCAGCTTATAAGGTCTAAATTGGAAAAGGGCGGGTCGTTGAGCACATTTTGTTTGGAAAAAACACACATCTCCCTCAACTGTTTAGAAACCTTATAAGAATTGCCGGTTTTAGTGAAAAATCTTTTTAATCGCACAGGGGTAATACTGTTCTTTATATTTTTGTCGTAAATGCCTTTTCGCGCCTCATTAATAGAGCATTCCCTTACATCAGTGGAAAAAATGCGGACAGGGACCGCACCCGTTTTGTTTCCCAGCACTTCAAGAAGGCATATAGCAATAGAATAAGCTTCCTCGCCGCTGGAACATCCCGGAACCCATATCCTTACCTCCCGGCCTTTTGTCTTGTTTTTAAGGATTGCCGGCAAAACCTGTTTTTTGAGCGCATCAAAAGCTTTCGGGTCGCGGAAAAAGCTGGTAACGTTTATCAACAGGTCTTCATAAAGCTTTTCTACTTCGTCCTTATTCTCGCGCAGGCACTTTATATAGCCCTTGAGATTTTCCAATTTCAGTAAAACCATCCGCCGCGATACCCGCCTGCTGATGGTAGTGGTTTGATAGTAAGTGAAGTCCAGCCCCTTGACCGATCGCAATATACCAAAAATGCTTTCAAACCCTTTATCTTTCGTTACGATTGATTTATCTGTTTTAGCAAGTCCGGCAAACGATATAAGGGGATGTTTTGCTATACGCTCCAGCTCACCGGCAATCTTTTTGGGTGCGAGCACAAAATCCACACATCCGGCAGCAATCGCACTTTGCGGCATATCATCATATTTAGCGGATATTTCATCCTGAGCAAAAGTAATACCCCCTTCGGCTTTTATGGCCTCGGCCCCCAGCGTTCCGTCTGTTGCTGTTCCTGAAAGAATAACTCCAATAGCCCTGTTCCCTTGCTCTTCTGCCAGTGAACGGAAAAAATAGTCTATCGGCATATGTTTTGAATCAGCATCTTTCCTTTTGGCAAGTTTTAGTTTTCCGTTTGCGATAGAAACATTGGTGTTTGGCGGTATTATATAAATATGGTCGACTTTTATGGGCATCCCGTTCTTTATTTCTTTTACCGGTATTTTTGTTAGCCTGGCAAGCAGTTCCGTCAGCATGCTTTTATGTCCCGGGGCCAAATGCATTATAAGTACAATTGCCATTCCTGGTTTATCTGACAGATTCCTGAGTAATTCCTGAGATGCTTCGAGACCGCCGGCGGAGGCTCCTATACCAACTATCGGGAATTTATCTTTAACGCCGGATTTAGCCGACTTCAGTCGAGAAGTTTTCCCTTTCGAAGACTTGGACTGTTCCGGCTTTTTACTTTTCTGTCCGGGTTGTTTCCCCAAGGTTTTAGTCCTTCCGGCACGCACCTTGTTTTTGGTTTTCATAACTTACCTTTGCATTCTATGTTTCTTGTTTATTCTTACTCGGCCATCAACAACGAGCAATATTTACTTTGAATTTTTCATCTGTAATCATTTTCTCTTGTTTTGCTGTTTCAATCCGGTTCCGGATACAACTTTAGAAATATCATTAATCGCGATGAAAAGCGTCTATTGCTCTGTATGACAAGATTGTCTCTTCTTCGCTTTCATATGCGTTGTTGCCTTTTATTTCCTTAATAACTCTAAGTATACTTCTGATTTTTTGTCCCAACTCTGCTCCGTCAAAAGGTTTTGGAATATAGTCATCAGCACCATTGGCAAACGCCGTTGATACGTCATCCATCATATTTTTAGCGGTTAGCATAAGTACGATTATGTCCCTTGTCCTTTCATTTTGTTTAAGATTGCAGAGAACCTCCAATCCACTCATTTTCGGCATTACCCAATCTAACAGAATTACATCCGGATTTTTCTCGTCGGCAATCTTAAGACCTGTGGGGCCATCTGCTGCTGAATACACGTCAAACCCATCAGATTTTAGCCTGCATTCCAATACTTTCCCAACATCTTCTTCGTCTTCAATTACCAACACCGAAATCTTAGTATCCATTATTCGCTTTCCTTCCGGGCTTTTATAACCCATGCTTTTGCGCCCGGAAACGAGGAGAAGCTCTTCTATCAGGGTTAGCAGTTTTTTAATATCGTATGGTTTGGCGAGCATTTTCTCGTTATCAAAAACATGTCCCATTTCCACTTCATCTTTCTCTGAAAACAAGGCGCTCAAAAATATAATAGGAATATCCCTGGTTTTGGGGTTTTTCTTCAGCTTTGCAGCGACTTCTTCACCAAGCATATCTCCTAATACTCTATCGAGTATAATAAGGTCGGGATATTTTGACATTGCTATACTTAAGGCATTGTTGCCGTTATATGCCATAACAACGGAATACCCTTCCGCGGTTAATCTTTTTTCAAGCACCAACCGTGTATCCATCTCATCGTCAACAATCAGTATTTGTTTCTTGTCCATGTGAATGCCTCTTTGCTATTCGAGTGATATTTGCTTTCCCAATAGAACATTTTCTA
>JBBABK010000181.1:0-4732 GCA_041657685.1 Phycisphaerae bacterium
AATTACTGTCGCCAAAATTTCTGATTGCAAGAGTGCCGCTTCGCCGGCGCGGCGAAGGGAAAAAAGAAATTTTTCAGAAAGGAGACGAGACCATGATTCAAAAACACTGCAAATTACTCTGTGTATTGGCGCTGATGGTCTTAGCGGCCGGGTATGTTTTCGCCAGCCCGTATTTTGCCATCAGCCAGGACCAATGGCAGGATGCGCTCGATGAAGGCAAGATTGCTCCGATAGGTCCGAACGACTTCGCTGAGATTATGCAAACGTGGCAGTATCCCCAGGAGGGAGAGCCATATCCGGCGACTTCCTATCGACCGCCGGAGCTATATGTTTATTCCCCTTACGGCTGTGTTAATGCCGACCCTGCTGTCAGATTCGATGTCGATAGAAACGGTAGTATTGAGTTCACTGATTTCGCGTATTTCGCGCTCGAATGGCTCGAACCCAGTTATGACTACAGTTTTCTCGAAGGTCCCGGACTTGTTATGGCCTGGGGAGATTATCCGCCGGGGCCGAGCGAATCCTGGTCTAGCGGCTGGCAGTTCATTTACACGGAAGACCCGGACTTGAGCAACGTGACAATTACAGCGTCGGTAAATCCGCCGGGCAATATCAATGCCGTTTGTCTCGGTATGGAGGACATTAACAAAAAAAGAATGATGTGGCAGTGGTCGGTTCCAAACCCGTTGCCAAAAGGACAATATACAATGATTTCTATCAACACCGCTCTCTCTGGTGTTAGTGCTGCCACTCCCACAGCCACAGGTTTTACGGTCGATGCCGGTTTCGACATCACACAGGTTCAAAAGCTCTTTGCCACCGAAAACAGTTCCGGGAGCCTTGGAACTCAGCAAGTGCCTCCGCCGAATCAGAATGTCAAAAAGCCATGGAATTACTGGAAAGATTTAATCATCGTTCCGAATCCAGTGCCGGTCCAGATGTACTATAAATGGAGGCAGCCTGCCCAATTTATTAATAATCCGGGTAATTTCTGGGGCTGGGATGAAATCTCCATTGACCCGAACCAGCCCTTGCTGGCCGATGACTGGTGCTGCACGGATGACAGGCCCATAACGGATATTCATTGGTGGGGCTCGTTCCCGAATAAGGAACCAAACCAGCCCGGATGGTTTGAACCGGTTATGCCGCCTCCGCCGATTGGACCAATCGGCTTCCATATCGGTATCTGGACCGATTCGCCGGGCGACCCGAACGGACAGGACCTGACAAAATTCAGCCATCCTGACCAAATGATTTTCGAGCAGTATTGCTACACTTATGATGCCAATTTCGTAGGTTACGACAGGGACCCCAACGACGCCAATCATCCTGTCACCGACGCCTGCTTCAAGTTTTCCTGCGACCTCGACCCGAATTTCGTTCAGGACCCCAACGCCAACAATATTTATTGGCTTAGCATCGCGGCCATATATGACGGTAACACTCCCGAATATATTTGGGGCTGGAAGACTCGGCCGCATTATTTTAACGATGACGCTGTCAGAATAACCTCAGTTCAAAGCGGCATCTGGCCTCCGACATTAGGCGATATATATCAAAACGGCAATCCGCTGGAATGCCCGAAATATTGCTCGTGGGATTTGGCGTTTGAGTTGACAACAGATGTGAATGACGCCAATTCGTGTCCCTGCTTTAGAAGATAAGCCGGTTTGATTTTATATTTCTTGCAGCAAAAACGGGCCTCGATGGCAACACCATCGAGGCTCGTTATTTTATTGGTTCCGATTTCAATACCACCGGCGGAAAGGGCGTGAAAATTTACTCTTGTCAAATCGTAAAAACTGGACCTCAAACTGTAAAGATAAAATATCTTGAAAAAGCCAAAGAGTTGAATTATGATATGTTATATGATTTTAAAGGAGGCGAATATGGAAAAAATCACGTCATCAAACACAAATGTCATCGGTTATATAATTATGTTATTTTTCCTGTTGTTTTACTGCGGATGTACACAGTCGGACAATATCGTCGAGAGAAATCCCGAGCAAGGACGCCTTGTAACACAAACAGGCGGATGTGATTTAAGTGTCATTTCTACCGAGCCTCCGTCACCTGCGATTCTCAATGCTGGTGAGAAAGTTTATGTTACCTTCGAATACGATATGGGCGACTATAATTCAGTGCAGATATGGGCAAGACCCCGCACCAACGGCTCAGAGACAACCGGATACCTGGCACATCCGTCACCTGTATATCACAAATATGACGGAGCCGAAGATGAAATTTACGGTTACTTTTTCTTCGATAACCCGGCTGTCGTCGACGAAATTGTCATCAGGATGAAGGATAAAGCCGGCGATGATTACGTCTGCGTTGCCAAAAAAGATGTGCATTTCGAATGGAAGGGGAGCACTTATATAAAAGCTTCATTGCTCAATGATACCTGGGACGAAAGACTTTTCGATACAGCCCAAAAAATCAAACGCGAGCTTCATAATTCCGAGGAACACGAAAATGATGGTGCTCTTGTTTATCGAGTTCATTCCCCGGACGGTTTATTAGACCGTACAAGAACCAAATTGTACGGAGAAGACAGCGGTTACAGACCGGGAGATATTTCTGAGGGACAAATAGAAATACAGTACAAACCTGACGGAGAACATAACGAGCTTAGAATCATTAATTCTAAATATCACGAATTTCGTCGTTCTGTTATTTTCGAAAAAGGAGTTGTAGTAGTCTGGGATGATATCGTTCTTGAGCCTGTAACGCCCGAAACCGCGTGTACTATAAAGGGAACGATTTCCCTTGAAGATGACGCAGACCCCTGTGGGATAAAAGTTTCGTCAGAAGACGTTTCAACAATAACCGATAAGTACGGTAATTTCAGTTTGACCGGTGTTCGTTCCGGCGAAGTAGGTGTGTATGCATCCAAGGACGGGTATAACAGGATGTACGCCGAAGTTGACACAATAAAGAGCCAAATTTCTGAGTGCAAAATAGATGGATACCGTACCAGAAAAGCAAAGGTGCGATGGGCCTATCAGCCCGACGGCTCCAGGGTTTTCGATAATAATAATGTAGTCATCGGAACAGCCGAGTTGCAATATGGGCAACTTGACAATATTAGCTTCGCAGCGGGTTTTGTCCAGGCTCAACGTGAAGCAGATTTTCGTGTATACCAATCGAAGAATAAGCTTTTAATTAACACTCCGTATTGCGGAAGAGGTCCGGCTATTACCGAGACGAATATTGCTTACAATGATTTAAAAGAAGCGCCTGATAAATTTGTCGATAGGTGCGGCTCCTATCCTCTCGAAAAAGGTAAGGTTTTCGTCTTTAAGTGTTATGATGGCCAACACTATGCCAAAATGGAGGTGCTTGAAATAATCGATTAGGGTTTCTGTATTTCAGCATTTTTCACAGATTAAAATCTTTATCATTCCGAAGGCCTGATTATGCGACTGTTTTAATATGTAACCGTGTTGTTGCAAAATTTCCTTCAATTGCTTCGAGTCTGGAAAAGCCCGCAGGCTCGGCACGATATAGCTGTAAGGATTACTGCCTCGGTAAAATACCCTGCCACACAGGCCGCACCAGAGCTTCAAAGCCGCCAATTCTATCGCCTGCATAAATTTATTCACAGGCTTGGAAAAATCCAACAGACAAATACACCCACCCGGCCGTGTCACCCTGATAATCTCGTCGAGCGCTCTTTCCAAATCCGGCGCGTTCCTGATTGCATAAAAAGCAGTCACCACGTCGAAACAGTTATCACCGAACGGCATATCGCACATATCGCCGATGACAAACTCATTTTTTTTATTGCCGACCTTTTTTTTTGCAATATCGAGCATTTTCGCTGTCAGGTCCAGCCCGCAGATTTTCGCCTGCGTGTATTTCTCCGCCAGCAGCACTGTCAAATCCCCCGTCCCGCACGCAACATCGAGACAACTATTAACTCCTTCATTGGGCAGCATTGAAACAGCGGCCCGTTTCCATTTGCCATCCGACCCGAATGAAAGAATCCTGTTAAGTAGGTCGTATTTTGCAGCGATTCTGCCGAACAGCTTCTCGTTATATTCCCGTTTCAATTCCGGCTGACTGATATAATTGGGGATATTTTGGTCGTTTGTGCTGTTCATAAAAATACCATCGCGAAGCGATTCCGCAGTTTTACGCTTTTAGCTTCAACTTTTAAGCTTTTACTGAATATAGGCAAATCAATTTAAATCCGCCATGAAAAAGTGCTTGCGCTTGAGCCGCTGAGTCTGTATAATAACCTTTTGGCTATGACAGATATTTATCAGGAGTTTTTATGTCGGGACATTCGCACTGGTCGGGTATAAAACACAAAAAAGCGGCTAATGACGCAAAACGCGGCAAAGTCTGGAGCAAAGTCGCAAGATTAATCATCGTAGCCGCCCGCGCCGGCGGCGGCGACCCCTCCGCGAATCTCTCGCTGCGGTACGCAATCGACAAAGCCAAAGCCGCCAATATGCCCAAGGACACAATCGAAAAGGCTATCAAGAAGGGCACAGGCGAACTCGGCGGCCAGAACTTCGAAGAGGTTTTATACGAAGGTTACGGCCCGGCCGGCGTCGCAATTATGATTGAGGCCCTGACCGACAATCGGCACCGCACCGCTCCGGAAGTAAAAAAGATTTTCGAAAGACGCGGATGCTCGATGGGGACCAGCGGATGCGTAAACTGGATGTTCAATAAAAAAGGGTTAATCACCGTCAATCGCACCGACGCCGATGAGGACGAC
>JBBABK010000182.1:0-4691 GCA_041657685.1 Phycisphaerae bacterium
AATCAGGTAATGATGCTGTGCATAAGTTGGCGGGACAGCGTCTATAAACTCGGCGGGTACGTTTTTGGCCGGTACTTCTTCAAGGAATTCCTGTCCTAATGCCGCCGCGAATAATCGCAGCACGGCATCTTCCGTAAAATATGGACAGCGCAGAAGGACTTCATCGAGCCGTTCGCCGCTTTCGGTATTTTTATCCAAAAAATCGGCGAGCTTAACGGCATCAACCAATCCCGTCCTTTCCGCGGTTTTTATCAGCAAATCTTTCATTATTTTTTATCAGTATATCTTCTTTGGGCATCGGCTGCACCGCCCCAACTTAATCATCTTCCAGGATTTTCACCGGGTCCATCGGTTCCGGGTCGATTCCCGGCCAATCCTGCATGTTCTGAAACTTGTTTTCCATCTCTTCAAATGCCTGCCGACTTTTTAGAGACACGCGACGAATATCCTCTAGTCCGGCAATCTGGTCGCTGGGTCTGATGATATTGGCTTTTACAAAAACATACAGCCTGCTCTGGTCACCGCTGTCTGTTACGCCTCTGAACAATCCGCCGACCAGCGGAATGTCCCCAAGAATCGGAACTTTCGACTGTCCTTTTGATTGGTCAATTGTTTCAAGCCCGCCCAGAATAATCGTTGTTCCATTCGGTACAGTGCCGACTGTTGTAACGTCCGTAGAAAGTCTGTCCGGCGGTGAAGGATAAGTTTGCGTCCCGTTTTCGTCGGTAATCTCCACGGGGTCCTTCAAAGTAAAATCTGTTCTGTTTAAGGAAATTTCGAGCCGCAGCATATCTCCTTTGCTGATATGCGGCTTAATATTCAATGTTACACCGGCATCATAATCGGTGAAAGTAACGTCTTTAGTTGTATAAGGATTGCCCTGTTCAGGTATTGTTACAATACTTTTGACCTGGGCCACGGAGATGGTATTTTGTGTTTTAATCTCACCTTCCTGGTTGTCGTTTACAAGAATTTTGGGTCTTGCCATAATTCGGCCGTAACCGTCTGTTTGGATTGCGGTAATCAACGCTTGTACTTTGTCAGCGTTCAGAAAGGCCTTGATTACACTGTCCGTAGCGCTGGTCGTTGAACGAAGGTCGGCATAACGGTTGGTAGTGAAATTTTCCAATTCGGTACCGACCTGATTGGATCTAAGTGACGAACCGCTGTAAGTTTTGGATATAATATCGAGGTCGTACTCGAATTTTTCATTTTGTGTAATCTCAACGAGAGTCACGTCGAGCAAAACCTGCGGACGATATTCGTCAAGCTGTTCGATTAAAGAGCTTATCCACTGCTGATTTTTTTTGCCGGCGTAAACAACCAGCGAATAAGTCTGCGGGTCGGGGATTATAGTGATGTCTTCTTCTCTTTTGCTCCTGACGCTTCTTACGATTTTGGAATCCTGGCCGGCACCGCTGCTCTCTTCAATCGTTTCCTGTATGAGCTGATTCAGAACCGCTGCGAGTTCCTCCGGGTCCTGATTTTCGAGCGGGTATACAACGTAATTGGTAGCCGACTGCTGCGGCTCAGCATCGACGTAAGCGGTTATCATCGCGATTTGTGCGTGCTGTTCGGCCGTAGCATTTACCAGCAGCGAATTTGTCGATTCGATAACAACAACCTGTGGTTCTTCCACTAAACCTTCTTTGGTTAACACGGTTGTCGTTTCCTGAACAGCAGACTGCCCCGGCTGTTGCGGAGTCGTGATTCGCCCTCGTTCGACGGGAGTAGAGACTGTTCTTTGGCTTATGCCGCTGATTATTCCGAGGGCCTGAAGTTTTTCCACGACTTCTTCCGCACCGGCGTATTGTATTTCGTATAACCGCAGTGTTCGCAGGTCCTGCTGTGCCACGTCGAGCGATTCGATAAGTGTCTCTACCATATCGAGCTGCTCGGGCATACCTATCATCAGGATACGATTGGTTCGTGAATCTGCGTCAAGATAAACCTGAGCCTGTGTAGTTTCGCCGGTCTCGGCAGGCGTTGTTGTTCTTGGTGTCGGTCGCCGGCCCCGAACAGGGGCGGGACTCGGCTGCTCTGTTGGAGCGGATACCGAAATTGAAAGTGTACCAAGCTGCTCGGCAAGATTTTCGACCTGAGTGACCAGATTCTGAGCCATCGTGTAGCGAAGCTGGCGATAGCGGAACTGCTTACCTTCGCCCGGCTGGTCAATAATCGAAAGCAGTTCTTCGATTCGCCCCATCCTGTAGGCATAATCCGTTACGATAATTTTACCCACGTCGGGAACAGCCTGGATGTGTGCGCCAAGTTTCATTCCCGTAAGCAGGTTTTGTGCGCTTGTGGTATCTATATATCGCAGGTCGAAAACGCGCGTCACGATTACATTTCCGAACTGAACTTTTTTATCCTGTGTATCGAACAGTACCGGGTCGGTTTCCATCGCTTTAGCTATCGGGACAATGGTTACCAGATTGTCTTTGCGGGTCATTGAGAAGCCGCGAAATTGCAGAACCGACTCGAGCAGCGGATAAAGCTCGCCTACTGTAATCTTGCCCTGAACACGCAGTGTTACCTGTCCGGTTACCTCTTTCGGGTCGTACAGCAGATTCAAATCAAGGTATTTTCCTACAAGGTCAATCAGCTCAACCACATTAATAGTTTCAGGCAGTTGTAGTTCGAGTTCCTCATTGGCAAGCTCGGTAGGTTCAGGCTCATAAGTCATTTGCTTAATCGACGAGGTCTGCTCAGGAGCCAAATTGATTATCCTGGTAGCGTTTTGCTGCTGAGCTTCTTCGGTGACTTGCGAAGTTTGCGGTTGTTCATTCTGCTGCATAGGCAATTCAGCACCGCCCTGAGCTTCTTGTGCCTTTAACGCGGCTTCGATTCGTTCAGCCTCAGCCAAAGACTCAAGCAGATTATTAAAAAACTCTTCGTCCTGGGGTTTATTGGCATTTTTTGCATCGGCAGCGCTAACAGGCAAAGTGCCTGTTATGGCCGGCTGATTCGGCTCATTTGATTCAGTGATTGTCTTCTGCTCGGCGATTTTATCTATTTCGGAAATTACCTGTTCGAGATGACTTGCCGGTGCGGCTATGATTATCGAACTACCCAGAATATCGATGAGCACCCGCAGCTTTTCATTCTGCGAAGGCAGAACGGAAAATGTAACTATCGAATAATCCGCAAGCCCGTCAACAATTTGCTCCAGCCGTTTAATGGATAAACTGCCCGGCTCATCTTTGCTCTCCCAGCCTTGCTCAGCCGGCAGCAGGATGACTTCATATCGTTCGCTGCTGTCAACCACTTCCAGCAGTGCCCGGGCTTTCGACAAATCGGAAGAATTTGCGGTGATTAAAACAGTTTTTGTATTCGGTATCTGCGATGCAGTGCCGAGATTTACTTTAGTGATAAAGCCTATGGCCTCATCGGGTGTGATGTTCCTGACCGAGCGAGACATAAAACGGTCGGTTTCGACTGCATATAAAACCGCCGAAAAAATTGAAAAGAGTATCATAATCGACACAGCCGTGCAGATTGGCCGTATCGATTTCCAGAATCGAGCAGTGTTGTCTTTCGTCATATTTGTCTCCAATAAACGCCCGGAAACACAGGTATCGTCAAACTCGTGTTCTTTATCGGCTTGACGGGGGTCGGATTTAAGCATATAAGCTCTTTTTTTCTAAGCCTTTACGGCATCCGTCCATAAGTTATTTGCCTTGAGACGGATAGCACCGCCGGCCCTTGTTAATAGACACTCAACCAGCGCAGATGTTCCGCTTTTTTGGGACCTGGATCAATTTTTGATGTTTTTTGACGTGCTTTACTAAAAAAGCAAATTATTACCTGAAAAACCCCGCAAATACAGGTCAAAACAAAACGGACGTAAATTAAAATTCCGCCGAAATTCAGTCTTCCTGCTCTTCTTCGCTTTCCTCGTCCATTTGTTCATCTTCCTGCTGGTTGGCGTCATCGAGTTCCTCGCCCAGCATATCCAGCATTTGTGCTTCTCCATCGCTAACCTCTGAAGAATTCTCAAGCTGCTTCATCAGTTCGTCCGCTTTTTCCATCCACTCGTTGGGGTCATCGATTTGTTCTGTCTCTTGTGCAAATTTTTCGAGAAGCTCCGCCTGAATACGGTCCTGTTCGCTTTGAACATAATCGCTTGGATTAGACGATGTTTCGGGGCGGCTTGGCAATGAACGGCTTTGGCGCACTGTTCGTCGGGAAGTGTTTCTGGCTGCTCTTGATACGCTCGGTTCGGGCACATCAAACTCAGATGCAGAATTCAAACTTGTAATGAAAGATGATGATTCGCCTTTAAGCAAGCTTCGTTTTGGAACCAGCTTCGGCTCGAGTTCGTAAGTGCTTTGGCCATCATTAATTATAACCTTACCGTCTTGTACCTCTTCGATAGTGAAATTGCCGATTTTATTGGATTGTCTTATCCATCGCAGGCCCACGCCCGGTTCGTCAATTAATGCCAAAGATAATTCCGGTCGCTCTGCATAATAGCTTGTTCCCAAAAGTTCGAATTTCGCGGAAACTTTTGGTTCGGGCCTGCTGCTTGTTCTCCTTGTCGGAGGCGGTGTTGCCGGCCTCGGAGGAGGCGGGGGGTCGAGATACAAAGCAAATTTTTTCGCCTGCTGCACCAGCGGCGACTCGGCACCGCTTTGGGCAGAGCCGGTATTTTTCTTAATGCTTTCAAGAACGCTCGGCGAATCAAGAAT
>JBBABK010000183.1:0-4638 GCA_041657685.1 Phycisphaerae bacterium
TGAATGTCAAGGACGGGTCGAAGGTCAAGGCTGGTCAGATATTGTTCAGCTGGGACCCGCACCGGACGCCAATTCTTGCGGAAATTGGAGGCAGCATTCGCTTTGTTGATATAGTCGAAGGCGAAACGGTTAAAATTGAAGAAGAGCGCAAGGGGCAGATTAATAAGCCCGTTGTTATCGAGCATAAGGGTGATAAGCATCCTCAGATTATTATCGAAGATTCATCGGGCAAGATTCTGGATGTTCATTATCTGCCGGCGGGCGCTCATATCGAAGTGGCCGAGGGACAGTCGGTCAAGGCCGGCCAATTGCTTGCGCATCAGCCTCGCGCCAGCGGCGGGACGCAGGATATCACCGGCGGTTTGCCGCGTGTCACCGAGGTGTTCGAGGCGCGTAAGCCCAAAGACCCGGCGGCAATGGCTGAAATCAGCGGCAGGATTGAGCTCAAGAGCGATAAGCGTAAGGGCAAGATGACGATTATCGTTCACAGTGAGAGCGGTATGGAAAAAGAGCATCACGTTCCGCGCGACCGTCACCTGAACGTTCATACGGGTGATATGGTCGAAGCTGGTGACCCGCTGACGGACGGGCCGCTCGTTCCGCATGATATTTTGCGGATTAAGGGCGAAGAAGCGCTGCAGCGATACCTGATTGCAGAAATTCAGAACGTGTATCGTTCTCAGAACGTGAATATCAATGATAAACATATCGAGATAGTCGCGTCACAGATGATGCGTAAGGTCGAGATTGAGTCGGTCGGCGACAGCGGATTTTTGCCGGGCGAGGTTATTGATAAGTATGAATTCCGCGCGGAAAATGAAAAGCTGGCCAGCAGCATCAAGATTACGAACGTCGGAGACGCGACTGATTTGGCCGAGGGGCAGGTTGTCACCAAGGAAGAGCTTGCCGCGATTAATGAAAAAATCGAAATGATAGGCGGCGAAACGGCCAAGGGACGCAAACCCAAGCCCTCTACGGCGAAATCGCTGCTGCTGGGCATTACCAAGGCGTCGCTGCAGTCGGAGAGCTTTATCGCAGCGGCCAGTTTCCAGGAGACAACCAAGGTATTGACTGAGGCGGCGTTAGCTGGTAGAGTAGACATCTTGCGCGGTTTGAAGGAAAATGTGATTCTCGGCCACCTGATACCGGCGGGCACGGCGTATAAGCCGTACCTGGAGATGCGGGTGAAGCATCTGGCTGAGGCTCCGCTGCCGAAAGAACTGCGTATAACGGAAATCGAAGAGGCCAAAGAGGCCGAAGCCAGGGCCGACCAGGCGATTAAGGAAGCTTTGGGTATCGAATAATATTGAAAGAATAAGTGACTTGATTAAGGCGGAATTTTGTTATGCCAACGTTCAACCAGTTAGTACGTAATTCAAGGAAAAATTTAAAACATAAAGAGCGTAAAAGCGATATCAGCGGCTCGCCGCAGAAGCGCGGTGTGTGTTTGATAGTCAGGACGCAGACGCCCAAGAAGCCGAACTCGGCGCTTCGTAAAATCGCCAGGGTCAGACTGACCGACGGCAAGGAAGTGACGGCTTATATACCGGGCATCGACCATAACCTGCAGGAGCACAGCACGGTGATTATCCGCGGCGGAAGAGTGCGCGACCTGCCGGGCGTGCGTTATCATATCGTTCGCGGCGTGCGGGACTGTGCGGGCGTGAGCGGGCGCAAGCAGGGCAGAAGCAAGTACGGCGCAAAGAAGGCAAAGTAGGGCTAAGGAGAAACAATGGCTAAGAAGTTTACGGCGGCGGCTGAACAGTTACAGCCGGATTCGAAATTCAACAACAGGATAGTGTCGCGATTCATTAACTGCCTGATGCACGACGGCAAAAAGAGCGTCGCGCAGCGGGTATTTTATGATGCTATGGGAATTATAGAGAACAAGGTCAAAGACGTGCCGCCGCTGGATGTATTCGAAAAGGCTATTAATAACGTAAAGCCGATGATTGAAGTTCGCAGCAAGCGCGTCGGCGGGGCAAGCTACCAGGTGCCGATGCAGGTCAGCGTAAAGCGGCAGCAGTCACTGGCATTTCGGTGGATATTGCAGTCGGCCCGGGGCAAGAAGGGCAAGCCGATGAGTGAACGGCTGGCGGCTGAATTGCTCGATGCTTATAACGGCCAGGGCGGCGCGATGACGACCCGCGAAAACGTGCACAGAATGGCGGATGCGAACAAGGCTTTTGCTCATTTCGCTTGGTAATATTTTTGAAATTACAGCGGATAGGGAAAATGTTTCACTATCCGCTTTTTTTATGACTTTTAAAAACCCCCTGCGGTGCAGAGGGCTAAAAAAAATAATTGAATAACCCCCTAATAAATTAGGGGGCTAAATAGTAAGTTAAAAAAAATGGCTGGTGATTTAAAAAAACTTCGTAATATCGGGATAATGGCGCATATCGACGCGGGTAAGACCACCGTCAGCGAACGGGTTCTGTTTTACGCGGGCAAGACATACAAGATGGGCGAGGTCCACAACGGCACGGCCGTGATGGATTTTCTGGAAGAAGAGCAGCAGCGTGGGATTACTATTACATCCGCGGCGACGAAATGCAGCTGGAAAGATTACGAAATAAATCTTATAGATACGCCCGGGCATATAGATTTTACGGCGGAGGTGGAGCGGTCACTGCGAGTGCTGGACGGGGCCGTTGCTGTGTTCGACGGCAGCGAGGGCGTGCAGGCGCAGAGCGAGACGGTTTGGCACCAGGGGCAGAAATATCACCTGCCTTGCCTGTGTTTTATCAATAAAATGGATAAAGCAGGTGCCGATTTCAGGATGAGCGTTGACAGTATTCGTGATAAATTGGTGGTAGAGCCGATTGTCCTGCAGATACCGATTGGCGAGGCAGGCACGTTCGAGGGACTGGTAGATTTAATCAAGCAAAAAGCGGTGTATTATAAAACCGAGGAGCTTGGCGCAAAATTCGAAGAGAGAGAAATCCCGGATGAATTGAAAGATGAAGTGGCGCAATGGCGGCACGACCTCCTGGAGCAGGCGGCTGAGTTCGATGACGAGCTGATGGAATTATATGTTCATAATCAGGAGCCGTCGGAGGAAATTATTCGCAGGGCAATCAGGAAGGGGACAATCGAATCCAGGATTTTCCCGGTTTTATGCGGTTCGGCGTTAAAGTATATCGGTGTGCAGCGGTTGTTGGATGCAGTGACGGCTTTTCTGCCGTCGCCTCTCGAACGGCCTGAGGTAATCGGGCACAGGGGCGGCGATAAGACCAAGGAGGTCGTGGTTAAATGCGACGCGAAGGAGTCTTTGGTTGCGCTGGTCTTTAAGATTACCGGTGATTCGCACGGCGATTTGAATTTTTTGCGGATATACCAAGGGACATTGAAATCGGGCAGCAGGGTGCTGGATGCCAATATGGACCGCAAAGAAAATATAACGCGGCTTTACGAGATGCACGCAGGCGAGCGAATTTCACTGGACAAGGCGGAAGCGGGAGATATTGTCGCGGTGATAGGATTGAAATACGCACTGACCGGTGACACGATTTGCGATACGAAGCACCCGGTGGTATTGCCGAGTATTACGTTTGCGGAATCGGTAATGAGTATGTCGATAGAGCCTAAAACCGCGGCGGACAGGGCAAAGCTGGCTGACGCGATTGGCGTTCTTCGTCGTGAAGACCCGACGTTTTCGTGCAAGCTGGACGCGGAAACCGGTCAGACGATTATTCGCGGTATGGGAGAACTGCATCTGGAAATTCTCGTGCACCGGCTGACGCGTGATATGGGAATCGACGTGCGTGTGGGCAAACCCAGGGTTGCGTATAGAGAGACGATAAGCACCAAGGCGGAGGGCAACGGCAAGTTCGTAAAACAGACCGGCGGGCACGGGCAATACGGTCATGTAATTTTGCAGGTCGAGCCTTTGATGACTGAGGAGGGTCACTGGAGCAATGAGAATGAATTCGTAAACAAGGCCGGCGGCGATAAGGTGCCGCGCGAGTATGTCGGTGCGGTAGAGCGGGGCATTAATGAGTCGCTTACGAGCGGAACGCTGGCGGGATATCCGGTTGTGGGTGTTAAAGCGACGCTGATTGACGGGTCTTTCCACGAGGTTGACTCGTCGGATTTGGCGTTCGAACAGGCGGGAGTTCTTGCGGTGCAGGACGCGTTGAAAAAGGCACATCCGGTGATACTCGAGCCGGTGATGCGGCTGCAGGCGATTGTGCCCGAGGCGAACTTCGGCGCGGTTCAGGGCAGTTTGCTGGGTAAGCGAGGGTTTATTACGGATTCGAAAATACACGGCAGTATGCGGGTAATAGATGCTAAAGTGCCGCTTGGGGAAATGTTCGGATATTCGAGCGAGCTGAGGAGCGTCACAGCCGGGCGAGGGACATTTACGATGGAGCCTTTGGCTTACGAAAAACTGCCGGAGCAACTCGCGGAGAAAATCTTAATTTAAGGTTTCAAGTCAAAGAATCGCCATTAAATGCGAACAAATATTTTTTTTAATTTTGCTTGTTTTTAAGAAATATTCTTATATAGTAGTAATTAATAGAGACTCAGCGTTTTTTAGGTATCGTGAGAATGGTAAAACGGCAGTTAAAGACTGATTTGGATGCATTCAGGGAAAAGTGCAGGGCACATAACCTGAGTATAACCCCCCAGCGA
>JBBABK010000184.1:0-4616 GCA_041657685.1 Phycisphaerae bacterium
CATCAAAAGATTTCATAACCCGCACCTGAAGGATGTGTTGGCAGCGGCTATTAATTTCGGCTGGGGGACTACGCAGGGACGCGTGGAGTGGAAAAACGCGAGGTGCCTCTTAAAAAAGGGTTTCGGTACATATGTTCCGGTCTGCTATGGTGAATCGGGCCAGTCTAATTCTTTTATAGTTACCATCGAGCTTGATGCTGTATGTCTGCAAAAATATGTCATCGAAAAATGGCGAGGTCTTTCTCGCGATGAGCAGGATAAAATTATTATTGCCGCCGCCGATATGATAAAAAGAATCCACAATTTTAATATATCACTGCCGGATTTATTCATCTGGCATTTTTTTGTACAGCCGAATAGTATTGAAGGCGAAATCAAGCTGAGCGTAATAGACCTGCACCGGATGAGGACGTCCGCCAAGAGCAGGGCGAGCAAGATTAAGGAGTTGGCTACGTTTTACTGGAGTATGTCGGATGAATATTTCGACGCAGGGCATAAGAAACTGCTCGTGAGCACTTATGCAGGCACGAAAGATATTTCTTCGCTGATGAAAACGGTTTTAAAGCACGAGGAACATCTGCATAAAAAGCGCATACTCCGGCATCATTATTTACCTAAGAGATTTGCAGATGCGAGCAGCAGAAAATCCTGAAGGCCTGCATTGCGAAATTGCAGAGGGACATTATGAAAAGTTACAGGAAAGAATTGTGGTTTAATACGCCTCATCGAAGATATTTAATGAATATCACCGGAGAAGTCGAACACTGTCTTAATGAAAGCGGCATCATGGAAGGCTTTTGCCTGGTAAACGCGATGCATATAACCGCCAGCGTATTTATCAATGATGATGAGCCGGGGCTGCATCAGGATTTCGAAAAATGGCTGGAAAAACTCGCGCCGGAAAAACCCTATTCGCAGTACAAACATAACGGCAGTGAGGATAACGCCGACGCTCATCTCAAACGCAGCATTATGGGCAGGGAAGTTGTGGTCGCGGTGACGAACGGCAAATTGGATTTCGGGCCGTGGGAGCAAATCTTTTACGGCGAGTTCGACGGCAAACGCAGAAAAAGAGTTCTTGTAAAAATTATCGGTGAGTAGAAGAAGGGGACGGGCTAATTGGATGTAACAAAATTTTTAATCGGGGCGTTTGTGATTTCGCTATCCGGCGTTATGGCGCCGGGGCCGGTGACGGCCTCTGCTATAGCGTTGGGTTCGCGCAATCGATTCGCGGGACTTCTCATCGGGCTTGGCCATTGTACAATTGAACTGCCTCTGGTGATTTTGCTGATATTCGGACTGGGAGCATTTTTCAAATCGCAAACTGCCCAGGTGGCAATCGGCTTTGGAGGAGGATTGTTTTTGCTGTTTATGGGATTCCAGATGATTCGCGAAATAAAAAATGCAAACCCGGAACAGCAGGGCGTAAAAAATACGAATCCTTTTCTGGCGGGGATAGTATTGTCCGGCAGCAATCCTTATTTTCCGCTGTGGTGGCTGGCGGTGGGTCTTAATCTTGTTATGCAGGCTTCGCAGTTCGGAGCTTACGCAATTGTCCTGTTTGCGCTGGTCCACTGGCTTTGCGATTGCGCCTGGCTGCAGGTTCTGTCCTGGGCAAGTTTTAACGGGACTCGCATTTTCGGCGATAAAGGTAAACGCGTTGTACTGGGGATTTGCGGGTCGGCTCTGGCGGTATTCGGCTTAGTTTTTTTATGGAACGCGGGGAAAATTTTGCTTGTCTGAATTGTTTCCAACCAGTTGCAGCAAACCAAACCGGCTTTATCAGCACTGATAAACAGGATTGAAATTCGATAATTTACCCATCTTTATAAATTCTGAGAAATTCGCACAAGCAATCTAAAGTTAACGGGCCAAAAGAGGCCTTGCCGATATTTTTAGTGTTTGGCAATACAGTAAGGGTAAGACTATGGAAATAAAAACATTCCTATTCCAACTGCTGTTATCGGTTGTGGGGACGTATTCGCAGCCGTTGTATCCCTCGAAATTTTACGGAGTTTTTCGTTCGAAGAATGAGCAGAAGCTGGACCTGCAGCATTGGCAAGGCAGCTTTCGAATAAGGCCGCCGCCTTTGTAGGATGTGAAGAAAGACTAAGCGTAAACTTAACTTTCCAAAGGCCCCGATTGTATTTGGTACAATCAGGGCCTTTCTTTTGGTTTTAGGGCAATACCAAGGGTATTAAAATACAATTTGACGATGGGAGTACTTTGTATTATTACTTTCACTAACTTTGAACTTTTTCAGGAGCGGTATTTGCGCGAAATAGATTTAAAAACTAACCTGCAAGGCAAGTTTATTGTGCTTGACGGGCCTGACGGCTGCGGCAAGAGTACGCAGGTAAAGCTGCTTGGCCAATGGCTTGAAAAAAGCGGAGTGGACTGTCTGCTGCTGCGCGACCCCGGAACCACCGTTATCGGCGAAAAGATTCGCCAGGTGCTTTTGAGCGTCGAACATTCCGAATTGACGACCGAATCGGAAGTTCTGCTTTATATGGCGGCGAGGGTTCAGCTTTGGCACGAAAAAATCGCTCCCGCGCTGAAACAAGGTCTTTGCGTTGTGATTGACCGATGGTTGTCGAGCACCTGCGGCGTGGAGAGAGTTATAAAAATCGCGCAGGACTGTCTCGAACGGCCGTGGCCTGATATTACAATAATACTGGACGTGGATTTGAAAACGGCCGCGGCAAGATTGAATCGCGACCTTGACCGAATGGAACAAAAAGGCGATGGTTATCATCAGAAAGTCAGGCAGGGTTTTCTCAAACTTGCCGAGCAGATACCAAACGCGACAGTTGTCGATGGAACGGATGAAATCGAACAGATACATAAAAACGTCATTAACCAGATTAATGCAAATTCAATTATGAATTAACATACTTGGAAATCAAATTGATATCCGCTGTTAATCAAAATAATTTGGAAAAACTTATTATGCTTTGGATTTGGTGCGGCAAATGGATTCACAGGGAAGTATAACTGCGTTAATAGCCGGTGCATCAGTGGCATTGGTTATATCAACTCTTTGCTCGCTGATGGAAGCGGCCCTGCTTAGCTTATCGCCGGGCGCACTTGCGGCGATGGAGAAACGCAGACCAAAAACAGGCCGAATTGTTCGTGGTTTCAAAGAGCAAATCGAACTACCCGTCACGGCCATTCTCACCCTCAATACCATAGCACACACCGTAGGCGCGACAATTGTCGGAGCGGAAATCGCGTTACTTTTTGGCGAAGGCAGCGTGGGGATTGCTTCAGGAATATTCACTTATCTGATGCTGCAGTTTACGGAGATATTGCCAAAATCTCTCGGCGTGCACTTCAATATGTTCGTTATGGAGCACAGCACGCGTTTTTTACAGGTTCTTATTTTCATAATGCGGCCGCTGATAAATTTTTTGCAATTTATAAACAGGCCGTTTGAAAAAAAAGGAACCGCTGCGGAAACAGCCTCGCTTGAAGAAATTATCGCCCTGGCTGATTATGCCCATACCGAAAATAAGATTTCAGCAGACCAGGCAAGCATCATTACAGAGGTGACGCTTCTTGCGCGCAAAAACGCAAATGACCTGATGATACCGGCTGAGCAAATAACGTTTTTATCTGATTCTCAGACACTCAGCGGGGCAATAATTACAGCACATCTTGACCCGCATACCCGCTTTCCAGTCGTACAGGATAATGACAGGGATAAAATAATCGGCTATGTTAATTTCAAAGAGCTTGTTTATCGAATGCGAACCAATCCGGCCGACCCGACCCTGCGCGGCATTATCCGTCCGCTGAGATTTGTTCGGCGGGATACATCCTGCCAGCAGCTAATCAAGGCGTTCGTCGATGAGCACGAGCATCTTGCGATTGTTCAGGATGAAAATAATCACACGGTCGGGCTGATAACTTTGGAGGACATTGTCGAAGAGTTTGTCGGCGAGCTTGAGGACGAGTTCGACAAGCTTCCCAGGATGCTGCATCCGCTCAGCAAAGGCGTCTGGATTGTCGGGGGAGGCGTTTTGATGAATGAGCTTGCGGAGAGACTTTCTGCGCCGGGTCTGTCGTATTCGGGCAATTTGTCGGAATGGATTTTAGGGAAACTCGGCCATATGCCAGTTGTTGACCAAAGGCTGCAGGCCGAGCGATTCGAGTTTAACGTCCGCAGAATTCGTCGAGGAAAAGTTTTTGAGGTTTTAATAACCCCCGAGACGATTTCTGCACCGAGTAAATAAGTATTTTAATAAAATGATATGATTGAGAACTGCTAAATGTCTTTAAAAGACATATTCTGTCAAAGCAAAGCGATTGGGCTGCTGGTCAAGGGATATTTGAACGAGCACGGCGCGCACGCGTACATATTTGCCGGCACGGAGGGGGTCGGCAAGTTCAAAACAGCTTACGAATTCGGCAAGCTTCTGTTATGTAAAAATCCTCAGGTAAAAGACAATTCTGCGGATAGCTGCGGGCGATGCGAATCGTGTCTTAGTTTCGAAGCCGGCTCACATCCTGATTTTATACATATTTATAAAGAACTGCTGGAGTTTACAGAAGACGGCAAAGGCAGAGCTGCGCCGGTTGAGATGCCGATAGATGTTATCCGGGAGTTCCTGATA
>JBBABK010000185.1:0-4609 GCA_041657685.1 Phycisphaerae bacterium
AAAAAAAATCGCTGCCGACAGGAATATACCTCTTACCGTTAATTATAATCGAATCGTTGGAACGAAACTTTTCGAATATTATATCGGTGATGATTTTGAAATTATGGAGCAGCAGTATTTACTCTTCTGTAATAAAATTGTTTATCGTATTAATTTGAAATAACTACCGCCCTTGTTTGGTATGAACACACCTCAAAAAATCGTACTCGCATCAGCCTCGCCGCGTCGCAAAGAGTTAATGGAAAAAGCCGGCTATGACTTTTCTGTCGTTGTTTCGGACATAAATGAATCCGAGCAGAGATTTAACAATCTCGCACCATCCGAATATGCCAAACAACTTGCCCTTGCAAAAGCCTTGTCGGTTGCAAGAAAATATCCCGAATCTGTTGTAATAGGCGCAGATACCATAGCTGATTTTGAGGGCCAAATAATCGGTAAACCGCGTGACACCGAACACGCTGAACAAATCACACGAAAACTTTTCAGCAGGCCGCATAAAGTCATAACTGGTCTTGCAGTAATACATTTAAAAGATAATCTGCGGCTTGTCGAATGTGATACGACTATTGTTTATCCGCACAAGATGACCGAAGAACAATTAGCCAGACACATCGAAGGCGGCACGTGGAAAGACAAAGCCGGTGCATACGCGATTCAGGAAACAGGCGATGAGTTCGTCGAGAAAATTGACGGAAGCCTGACAAACGTAATGGGCCTGCCGATGGAACTGCTCGCAAAAATGCTCGATAAAATTCTTACTTGATTCTTTGGCCGGGCTGAGCGCCTTTATCCGCTGTGAGCAGAAAAATATCGCTCCCGCCGGGGCCTGCCGCAAGTATCATACCTTCGCTGGTTCCGAATTTCATCTTACGAGGCTTCAAATTCGCAACGCATACGACGGTTTTGCCGATGAGGTTCTCGGGTTTGTACGCCTTGGCGATGCCGGCAAACACATTTTTCTCAAGTCCGCCCAGGTCAAGCTTGAGCGCAAGCAATTTATCCGCTCCCTCAACCGGCTGTGCATCGACAACCTTGGCTATTCGCAAATCCACTTTGATAAAATCATCGATTGTTATTTCCGGTGCTACGGGTTCGATATCAATTTTGGGAGCAGCCTGCGGCTTTGATTCTTTGCTTTCTTCTATCATCGCGTTCACCTTTTTCTCGTCAATTCTTTCGAACAGTCGTTCGAATCCGTTTATTTTATGATTTTCGAGCACCGTCCCGACATCATCGAGAAGCAGCGGCTCGACATTAAGAAATTTTTCCACTTTGCCCGCAAAAACCGGTAATATTGGTTTCAAATATATGGTCAGGATTCGTACCGCGTTGATAACCGCCGTGAGCACCGTGCGGGTTTGTTCCAAATCATTTTTAATCATCTGCCAGGGCTGATTCTGCTCGACATAACGATTCGCCTCGTCCGCGAGCGATACAATCATTCGCACAACGGAGGCATAGCTGAGATTTTCATAATCATTTTTAATCTGCTCTTTTGCGGCAGCAAGTTTATTGATTAGCTCCCGCCCCGCCTGGTCGAGGCTGCCTAATTTCGAATCAAGATTCTTAATCAGCATCGGCCCGGAACGCGACGCAAGGTTGGCGAACTTTCCAACCAAATCGGAATTCGTTTTGCTGACAAAATCCTCGGCGTTAAGGTCAATATCTTCAACCGTCGGTGTCAATTTACTGGCGTAATAATAGCGTAAAAATTCCGGGTCGAGGTGCTTGAGATAAGTTGAGGCATTTATGAACGTTCCGCGAGACTTGCTCATTTTCTCGCCGTTGACCATCAGAAATCCGTGTACGAAAAGTTTCTTGGAGGGCCTGAAACCCGAACCCATCAGCATCGCCGGCCAGAACAGCGCGTGGAAATACATAATGTCCTTGCCGATAAAATGGTACAGCTCCCAATCCGGACTGTTCCAGATTTGCTCGAAGCTCATTCCTTTTGAGTCAAAATAATTCTTCATCGAAGCCATATACCCGATAGGGGCATCGAGCCAGACGTAAAAATATTTATCTTCCTCGCCCGGAATCCTGAATCCGAAATAAGGCCCGTCCCGCGATATGTCCCAGTCCCGCAGCCCCGTGCTGAACCATTCATCGAGTTTATTGGTCACGGACTGCTGGGTATAGTCTTTGGCCATCAGCTCTCGCAGCGGTTTTTCATAATCCGCAAGTTTGAAAAAGTAATGCTCGCTTTTTTTTCTGACGGGCTTGCCGCCGCAATTTGCGCATCTTGCGTCAATCAGCTCGGTCGGGTTATGCGTCTGGCCGCATACTTCGCACGAATCGCCGTACTGGTCGGGCGCGTTGCACCGCGGACACGTTCCGCGAATGTACCGGTCGGGTAAAAACATTTTGCAGTTTTCACAAAACGTCTGCTCGATATTTTTTTTAACGATGGAACCGGCCTGATTAAGCGCGTTGAAAATACGCTCGCTTAGTTGTTTGTTTTCCGGTGAATGCGTCGAATAATAATTAGCGAACTCTACGTGAAAGCCTGTTATGTCCCTCAAGTGCTCGGTGTGTGCCTGCTCGATGAATTTTTCGGGTTCGATGCCTGCTTTAAGCGCGCTTATCATAATAGCTGTGCCGTGCGTATCGTCGGCACAAAAATACAGGCATCGGTTGCCGCACAGTTTTTGAAATCGCACCCAGATATCGGTCTGGATTTCTTCGACGAGATGGCCTATGTGAATAGGACCGTTCGCGTAAGGCAAAGCTGATGTGACGAGAATGTTTCGCGGCATTTATCTTCCCTGATTACTGTTCGCTTTCGTTCTGTTCTTCCTGGATTTCCTGCTGCTGTTCAGTTCCAGTCCCTTCGTCGGCAGTGTTATAATCATCATTCTGCCTGTTCATCTTTTCAGGCCGGTGAATCACGTTAATATCCTCAAAACCGACAGCTTCCTTCTTGCCGTCGGCATATTCGACGACAACAAGCTGCGTCAGTATCTGCGAATCGATAACTTTACCTTCGCCGTGCGGCGTTCGGATAATCGCGCCCCTTCGCGGCAGGCGTCTTTTCAGCTCTGTGTATGTTTCATCTTCGTATCGCAAACAGCACTTCAGCCTGCCGCAATAACCACTGATTTTCGACGGGTCGAGCGTCGCTTTTTGCATCTTGGCCATTCGCATATTGACCGGCTTGAGAGCTTTTAAAAATCTCTGGCAGCAGCATTGCTGACCGCAGCTTTCCACGTCGCCCAGTATCTTGGCCTCGTCGCGCGAGCCGATTTGCCGCATCTCGATTCGCGTCTGATATTCGTGGGCGAGCCTTTTAACTAATTCACGAAAATCGACCCTCCCGTCCGCCCTGAAATAATAAATAATCCGCTCGCCGCCGAGGATGTGCTCGGCATCGATTATTTTCATCGGCAAATCCAGATCTTCGATGAAACGCGTGCAGCATTCGATTTCTTCTTTGACAATCTGACGGAGATGTCTCTCCTCGTTAATATCGGCAGGCGTGGCATATCGCACAAACCGCCCGGCCGGCTCGGCGTTATACTCGATCTCGCTCGCCTGATAATATCCGCTGATTTGCTCAGGGCTAAGCTTGAACTGTCCGCCTTTGTAAGCCGTGAGCTGACCGACCAGATAACCAAGCTCCAGCCCTTTTTCAGTCTTAACGACGACGCGGGTGGGGGTTTTCGGGACATTTTCCTCTTCATGCTCGAACAAACCAAGCGAATTCATTTGGCCGAAGCGTACGAGAATGTATTTTTTATGCGGTTTATTTTTGGCAGGAGCCTGCTGCGACATTGCGGTACCTGAAAGTAATTCTCATTATTTAATCCGTTTTCAAACCTGCATTCTATCATATCCGGCCATATTTAACAATAGCTGCTCGAAAAGCAGCTTTTCGTTGACGTTCGATTCCAGCCAGCGCAAAGATTCGAAGCACATCTCGATTCGCTCCGCCGCTTCGGCAGGGCTAAAGCTCTGTGCGAGAACGGCAATCTGCCCTTTCTGGTCGGCATTTATAAGATTAGCTTCGTCGCACAGGCTGAATTTTATCGCGTCGCTAAAAACCGAAATTATTATCCTGATTACCGTTCCGCCGGCTCGTCGATTTATATCGCTTTTGCTGGTCTTTTCATCCGCCTTCGACCAGGCTTCGCCAAGCTCCTTGCTCAACCGGACAAACCGGTTTGCCAGTTCGAGCGAATCCTCGTATTTATATTTTGCGAGCGAATTGATTACCTCGATCTTCTTGCTGAACAAACCTGCACCGTTCAACTCAAGATTTGCCCATTCGCACGCCTGTCCTATGCTGCCCTGTGCCAGCCGGGAGAAAAACTGCGCTTCCTTTTTCTCCAGCCCCGCCTCACGCAATTTATCAAATATGAAATTTTCATCGACCGGCCCGAACCGCAGTACCTGGCAGCGTGACTTTGTCGTAGGCAGTAGTTTTTCCAGACGGGTGCACAAAAGAATTATCGTGCAGTATGACGGCGGTTCTTCCAGCACTTTCAACAGAGCGTTCTGCGAAGATGCATTGAGTTTTTCCGCTTCGGAAACGACAAAAACTTTTCCCGACGAAAGCATCGGCCTGTTAGACACCTGTGCTATCAGGAACTCCCGGATAACATCTATCGGC
>JBBABK010000186.1:0-4597 GCA_041657685.1 Phycisphaerae bacterium
CGAGCCAAACGTATTGAGCGGCACCGTTTCAAAAATGTTAGATATTCCGGTTATCGGCAAGATATACCCGATAAGCGCTCCGTTCGTTCTCAGCCTGAACGGCGGCCCGGCTGTGGACGGTCAGGGCAATGTAACAGGAGTTGTGACATTCTTTTTAAATAAGAAAAGCAGCGCCGAGTTTGCATTTTCCACTGACAAGCTTGTTTTTGAAAAAGCAGAGGGCCGGCGAATAATTCCGCTGCCTGAAAATGCAAATGACGCACAGGAACTGTTTGTTAAAAATGGAGTAGCGGCACTATGGAATAATGACTGGGCTAACGCGGCTGCAAATTTTCAAATGATGACAAAGGCCGATCCGTGTAATGCTGATTATTGGTTATGTCTCGGCGGTGCGTACAACGGCCTGGGCCGATGGCAGGAATCATTGGAAGCGTACCGGAAGGCTGTTAAAATCAAACCGGATTTTGCCGAGGCCTACTTTGAAATGGGCACCTGCTATAACGAGCTTGGCCGATGGCAGGATACGATAGAGGCTTACAGGCGGGCCATCAATATCAGGCCGGATTATGCCCCGGCATACGATAGTCTTGGCATCGTCTATGGCAAACTCGACCGGCACGAAGAAGCGATGAAGGCTTTCGAGCAGGCAGCCGGCCTCGAGCCGGACTATGCCGACACGTGGTATAATCTCGGCCTGGCCTACAGCAAGCTCGGCCGGTTTCACGATGCGCTAAAGGCCTTTGAGCGGGCTGTAAAAATCAAGCCGGATTTGGCCGAGGCCTATTATTGTCTCGGCATTGCCTGCGGCGAGCTTGGCCGACGACGGGAATCGATAGAAGCCTGCAAACAGGCTATCAAAATCAGGCCCGACTATGCGAATGCACATTTCTACCTCGGTACTACTTACTTTTTAATGGGTGATAGAGAATCCGCTCTGGAGCAGTACAGAATCTTGAAAACATTAGACGTCCGCAAAGCCAATGAGCTTTTTATTTTTATGCACAATAGATAATCCGGTATTGACCGACATTTCCCACCGTCACCAAATTTCATCGCGGCAAATTTGCTGCCGTGACGTTCAGATTTTTACTGATGCGAGGTATGAGCCGTGTTTTTTTGTGACGCGGACTTTGCAGCCGAAGGTTTTGCTCAGGTTGGCACTGGTGAAAACCTGGCTCGGTTTGCCCTGTGATACGATTTTTCCGTCTTTGAGCAGGAGCGCCTGGTCTAATGATTTGGGCAGTTCGTCGAGATGATGCGAGACGATAATGAGCGCGGGCGGATTTTTTTGGCGGCTCAATTTAGTTAGCATTTTGGTGACGATTGCGCGGTTGCCCATATCGAGTCCGTTGGTGGGTTCGTCGAGAATCAGAAGCCGGGGTTTACTAATCATCGCGCGGGCGATGAGCACCTTGGTCTGCTCGCCGGTCGATAAAATTCCTATTCGCAAATTCTTTTGTCTGGCGAGTTTGAAAAATGAAATCTGCGCATCGACTCGTCGCCACTGATGGGTCGTGATTTTTTTATTCGGCGGCAGCACGATTGTGCCGAACAGCCCCGTCGCGACAATTTCGCGGACACTCCTGGCGGGATTGAAGCAGGGCATTCGCGACGGTTCAATCAGGCCGATTTGCCCGCGGATTTTTTGCAGGTCTACCTCGCCGTAGGTCCTGCCGAACACGCTGACCAAGCCGTCCTGCGGCCACAAATAGCCGCTAATAACCGCGACTAGGGCCGATTTGCCCGCGCCGTTGGGGCCTACGATAGCGCAGCACCGGCCGTGGCGAACCTGCCAGTTAATATCGCTGAGGATATTATTTTTATCGCCCGCGACACGGACGTTTTTCAGGCTGATTATTGCTTTTTTGTCGTTCATTTATCCACCGCCAAAATAACAGATAGCGTTTATTTTACATTGACTTATGCGAAAAACAATGTAGAATATCGAACTTCCATAAAAGGATAAGTACACATCCGTTTACTATTTATCTTTTAGAGAGATTTATGCAGTCTGATTTTATACGTAACGTCGCGATTATAGCACACGTCGACCACGGCAAGACAACGCTGTTGGACCGTCTGCTTTATCAGTCTGGTATGTTCAGGGATTCCGACCTCGACAAGCTGGCAGGTATCGGGCACGACCTGATTATGGATTCCAATCCGCTCGAACGCGAGCGCGGCATCACAATCCTCAGCAAAAACTGCGCGCTATATTACACAGACCATAACGGCGATGAGTATAAAATCAATATTGTCGATACGCCGGGCCATGCGGATTTCGGCGGCGAGGTCGAGCGCGTTTTGAAAATGGCCGACGGCGTGCTGCTGCTGGTCGACGCGTTCGAAGGGCCTATGCCGCAGACGCGATTCGTACTGTCAAAAGCGCTGGGCCACAAATTAAAACCCATCGTGGTTATCAATAAAGTTGACCGCAAGGACGCAAGGCCTGATGACGTGCTTAACGAGGTGTTCGATTTACTGGTGCAGCTCGAAGCTGAGGATGACGCGCTGGATTTTCCGGTGATTTACGCCTCGGCACGCAACGGTTGGGCGAGTACGGATTGGAAAAAGCCGACAGACAATGTCGAGGCGGTGTTCGAGGCAATAATAAAACATATACCAAAGCCTAATGTCAAAGACGATGCGCCGCTGCAGATGCTCGTTACCACTCTCGAACATTCCGACTATCTCGGCAGAATTGCCGTGGGTAAGATATTCGCCGGGTCGGTATCCGAAGCGCAGCCGGTGACCGTGATTGATAACAACGACCGTCATACGCAGCAGAAGGTTGTAAAGCTGTACGAATTTCACGGGCTTGGCAAACGAGAGGTGCAAACGGTAACGGCCGGTGACATCTGCGCAATCGCAGGTCTTGACCCCGTCGATATCGGCAACACCATCGCCTGCGCAGAAAAGCCAAGCGCATTGCCGGTCGTGGCGATAGATGAGCCGACGATGAGTATGACGTTCCGGATTAACGACGGACCGTTCGCAGGCAGGGACGGAAAGCTCGTTACGAGCAGACATATAAAAGAACGGCTCGAAAAAGAACTGCAGCATAATTTATCACTGCGAGTTGACCCGGGCAATACCCCGGAAGAATTTATCGTTTCTGGCAGAGGGCTGATGCACCTGGGCATACTGCTGGAAAATATGCGGCGCGAAGGATACGAGCTTTGCGTCGGCAAACCCGAAGTAATCGTCAAGATAGTCAACGGACGACGTCACGAGCCGGTCGAAAGGCTCGTTATTGACTGTCCTTCCGACTGCCAAAGCTCTGTGATGAGTCTTATCGGCGACCGCAGAAGCGAGCTTATTACGGTAAGCTCGAAATCGGGCTCAAACGATTACGTGCATATGGAATTTATGATTCCGTCGAGAGGGCTGTTCGGCCTGCACGCGAGAATGATGAACGCGACCAAGGGCCGGGCAATTATGCATCATACGTTCGAGCAGTATGAGCTGATGAAAGGCTCGATTCCACAGAGGCAGAGCGGCGTTATGATTGCGACCGAAACGGGCACAGTGACAGCTTACGCACTTGATGCGCTTTACGACAGGGGATTTTTCTTCGTCTCGCCGGGCGATGTTGTTTATGACGGGCAGGTCGTCGGCGAGCACTGCAAGGATAACGATATTCCGGTCAACGCTGTAAAGACCAAGCAGCTTACCAATATGCGGGCATCGGGCAAAGACGAATCAGCCAAGATTCGACCCGCACGAAAGATGTCGCTCGAAGCGACGCTGGAATACATCCAGGAAGACGAGCTGGTCGAGATTTGCCCCAACAGCATAAGAATCCGCAAAAGACTTCTCAAAGAAAGCGACCGGAAAAAAGCGGGAAGAAAAAGCAAAGATTAATCCGCGTAAACAGGTGGGTTGACAAACCGACAATAGCGGGTAATAATTCCCCTTCCGGCGATAAAATAATTTTCTTTAAGGAAACAAAAAATGAAGATTATCAAAGCGTATCGGATAATATTTTGTACGGCTGTGATTTTAACGGGATTGGTTCTATGCAGCGGTATGGGACGATTTTACAAGGACAAAGGAAAGGCAGGTCAGATGGATATTAACAAAGAGGCGTTCGGAAAAGCTGACGGCAAAGAGGTCAGCCTGTACACACTCACCAACAAAAACGGAATGCAGGTCAAAATCACCAATTACGGCGGTATCGTCGTATCGATTATAGTTCCCGACCGCAACGGCGAAATGGCCGATGTCGCGCTCGGTTATGACAGCGTCGAAGGATACGTCGCCGTGACGCCATATTTCGGAGCTATCATCGGCAGGTACGGCAACCGCATCGGCAATGCGAAATTCACGCTCGAAGGCAAGGAATATACGCTCGCGAAAAACGACGGGCCGAACAACCTGCACGGCGGAGTCAAGGGTTTTGATAAGGTTATCTGGAACGCGAAACCCGTCAAAGAAAAAGATACCGTCGGACTGATTTTGACGTACCTGAGCAAAGACGGCGAAGAAGGATTCCCCGGCAATCTCGACGTCAAGGTCGTCTATACGCTGACCAATAAGAACGAACTGAAAATCGAAAACACCGCGACCACCGACAAAACCACAATCGTCAATCTGA